>JACQFO010000102.1 GCA_016200025.1 Nitrososphaerota archaeon | reverse complement strand
GGGCCTCCAGGCAGATGCGCCGGGTCCTCCCCTCCATCTTCAAGGCAGCCGAGTTCGAGAACGCGATTTTCAGGCTGGCCAAGGAACTGGAGAAGACCCAGAGGCTCCTCAACGCCCTCGAGTTCATGATAATCCCCCGGTACGAGGGCTCGATCAGGTACATCCAGGCGACGCTGGAGGAGAGAGAGAGGGAGGAGTTCACCAGGCTAAAGCATGTTAAGAAGGTCCTGGAGAGGAAGACCGCCGCTTGACAGAAGACCTCTTCGAGGAGTCCTTCGCGGAAGCGGCGGAGAAGGTCGAAGCGGCCCATAGAGAATCAGTGGAGGGGCTGAAGGCCAAGGTGGCGAAGTCGAAGGCCGCGGCCCTCAAGAAGCTGGAGCAGTAGGCCCGTCCTTCCTCGAGACTAGCGCCGTTATCACGCGGAAGAGCACCGCGAATCCGCCGATGAAGCCAGCCGTGGAGAACGCTATCGCCAGCACGCTCTTGGAATATCCCAGCGCCTCACCGACGTAAAGCCCGAGGAAGACTCCCCCCAGCACGAGTGGGGTGATGACCAGCGCAGTCGCAAGCACGACGACCAGCAGCGCATTCCTTCCCTTCTTGCTCAACGGCTCTCAGACCGCCCCGGAGGGGCCTCACTCACACTTCGAGTATCCGCAGTTGTTGCAGCGGTAGCATCCGTTCTCAAAGATGAGGCTGCTCTCATGGCAGTCCGGGCATGTCCCTCCCTGAGAGAACTGCCCCCGGCCTCCCTGGACCACTGCCGCTGGCTCCTTCACCACCCGGCTAATCGTCATGATCTCCAGGGCCTTCGCGACCGCGTCGGGTATCGAGAGGAGCTGCGTCCCCTCGTCCCAGGAAACATACTTGCCCTTGATCCCTTTGAGCGTCGAGATTACGCTCTTGATGTCGCCTCCGTGCTGGAGGTAGAGGCTCACGAGCCTTCCTAGGGCCTCGGCGTCGGCCTTCTCGTCCCCGCCGGACTTGCCCAGGGTCACGAAGACCTCCTTCAACTCTCCGTTGACCAGGTTCGCTGTGAGGTAGAGCCCTCCCTGTGGAAGCTTGAGCTTGAGCGTCCTCCCCTCCATCATCCTCGGGCGCTCGAAGGCGGCCTTCTGCTGCTCCACTTTCTTCGCCACCTTATCCGTCTCCAGGATTCCCTCCCTGCTCCCTTCCCTGTAGACAGTAATGCCCTTGCACCCCATCCTCCACGCCAGCATGTAGATCTTCTCGACCTCTTCCGGGGTGATCTCCTGGGGCAGGTTGACCGTGCTTGAAATCGCGGTGTCGATGTGCTTCTGTATCGTCGCCTGCATCTTCACCCTCATCTCTGGCCTAATCTGGTGAGAAGTCACGAAGTCGTTGGGCAGCTGTCCCTCGTCCCTCGTCCCCGTGGCCGCCATGTACTCCTTGACCAGCGGGTGGAAGACCTTGAACTCCCCCTCGCTGAGGGACTTGCTCCTCCTTGTGTAGGAGAGGGCAAAGACCGGCTCGACCCCGCTCGAGCACCCCGCGAGTATCGAACCAGAGCCGACCGGCGGGATGGTCGTTATGGCAGCGTTCCTTATCCCCTGGGTCCTGATTTTCTCCTTCACCTTCTCGTCCATCCTGGACACGAAGGGCTGGGCCAGGTGCTTCTCTGCGTCGAAGGCGGGGAAGCTTCCCTTTTCCTTGGCCAGCTCGGTGGAGTTGGCGTAGATCAGGTTCTTGATCCTCTCAAAGAGGTGGTCGACGAACCCGATGGTCGAATCTTCATCGTACTTCAACCCCAGCTTGATCAGCATGTCTCCCAGGCCAGTGATCCCGATCCCTATCCTCCTGCTGAGGAGCGAAGCGTCCTTCTGCTGGGGCAGCGGGTGCCTCTCTGCGTTGTAGTCCAGGACGTTGTCGAGGAACCTCACCCCGTATTGCGTCGCCCTCGCCAGCGAGTCCCAGTCGATGCTCGCCTTCTCGGTGAAGGGCTCCTTGACGAAGGAGCTCAGGTTGACCGAACCAAGGCAGCAGCAGCCGTAGCTTTCGAGGGTCTGCTCGCTGCACGGATTGACCCCCTGCACCTCCATCCCGTTGTACTCCGTGGTGGACTCCCTCTTGATCGAATCCCAGAACAGGACGCCGGGCTCAGCGGACTGCCACGCCCCCCTGATCAGCGACTTCCAGACGTCCCTGGCCTTCACCACCCTCGTCATCTCCGCCTTCTCGTTCTTGAACCGCAACTGGAAGTCCGCGTCCGCTTCGACTGCCTTCATGAAGTCGTCCGTGATCTTCACTGAGATGTTGGCGTAGTTGACCTTCTTCAGGTCCTTCTTGACGCCGATGAAGTCCATGACGTCCGGGTGGTCTACCCTGATCGTTATCATCAGGGCTCCCCTCCTTCCCGCCTGGCCTATGGTCCCGGTCGTCGTCGACAGGAGCTCCATGAACGAGACCGAGCCGGAGCTGTAGATCGCCGAGTTGTTGACCGGGGCTCCCTTGGGCCTCAACACCGAGATGTCGGTGCCGACGCCTCCTCCGAGGCTGTAGGTCCTCGCCGCCTCCTTGCACCAGTCGAAGATCGCCTCTATGGAGTCCTCCTTGATTTTGAAGAAGTAACAGTTCCCCGTGAGGATTCCGTTGCCTATCGTGAATGTATGTGTCTCCTGTTCGGTACAACAGTACACCTCTCTCTCCTCGTTGACAGGGATTACCTCCTTGACTCTCACATGGTTTCCGACCTTCTTTGTGATTCTTCTCATGGAGAATCTTTCTCTGTGGTCCCCTCTCAGCAAGTCTGCCTCTCTCATGGAGAATTTCGAGATGTTGAAGCGAAATAGCGGCGCTTCCTTCCCATTGAAGGGGTTCCTTACTCTTGACCTGAAGATCTTATTGGGGAACATCCCTATCCTCGCAAGTTGTTCCCGAATCACTTTCAGGTCAGTTAGATTGGCTTGGTCTATCCCGACCTGGCCATTAGACGAACAGTGGCCGTCGGTTGCGATGAGGCCCACTATGAACCCGTACCAGTATGAAGCGGAGACTTCGGTCGGCGGGATTTGCTTGAGATTGAACCTGGACCTGATGCCGCCAACGTGCATCGCTCCCTTGAGCCTCGGGTTCTTCCCCGAGTACTCTACAACGTGCCCGTAATCCTTGAGGTGGGCGACCAAGTCCCTATCTCCACCGAACAGGTAAACTCCGTAGGTAGTAGCCGCAGAGTTCCTGGACCCATCTCCATAGATTACTCCATGGACGACGCCGTCTCTGAATTCTTGGTTGGTCTCCGGTCTATCAGGGAGAGATACGAAGAGACTCTTTCCCTTCAGGGAGAGTGTGGTGACCTTCGATGGCCGCTGCTTACTCTGATAGAATATCGGCCACTCGTGATTGGCGGTCGCGACGAACTCGTCCCCAGTCCTGAGGATGACCCTGTAGATCGGCTGCCTCCCATAAGAGCTGAACTTCACCAGCCTCCAACCGGCCTTGGTCAGGATTTCCACCTCCTTCCCTACTATGTCCCTTATCCTGGCTCTGCTTACCGTGGATGCCACCTGCTTTGTTTCGGAGATCAACGAGTCGTTGTAACCTAGAAGCTGTCTTGTGCTCTCGACGGACTCTCTCACGAGAACCTCTGTGTCCCCGTCGAGGCAATTGAGCAACGTTGACTTCCTGGGCTGCCCGGCCCCGAAGAGGATCCTCCCTCCCGGAACGAACCGGTAGTCCTGAAGCAGCCAGTAGAACCTCGACGCCCACTCCTTCCTCTTCTCATCGTCCTTCTCAGGTGACGCAAGCTCTCTCGCGACCCTCCGCCACAGGTCGTCGGGGACTTTTTCCACCTGCTTCCCTTGGGCGTCCCTCAGGGCGTACTTCTCATAGAAGACCCTTGAGCGCAGTTCGTCTCCGCCGAAGGCCGCCAGCGTTTCCGGCGGGAGGCGTACCTCTTTTTGTCCTCCGGCGTTCGGAGAGTCCCGTGGTTCTTCAACGATTGACGTCATAACGTTGTCTTTGACCCCATCTCCCGAGATATATATCTCATCTTGGCTCACCCGGTGTTGACAACCAAGCAGGGGTCCGATCCGATGGTTCCGCGACATGAGGCGATTCGCAGTGAACTCTTTTTGACAGGATGTTAAGCGGATTAACCTGCTTAGGCCGCTGTCGAATATTGCGCCGCTGCCACGGACTTGCATCTCCTGCATCTGGTCGAGTTCTGCGCGAGCTTCGCCCCGCAGTTCCTGCAATAGGAGATCGTCCTGTCGACTTTGAAGTACGGAAGCTTCGGCGTCGCGTTCAGGATCATGTTGTACACGCCCCTGACCTCCTCCGCGGAGCCGTCGAGGGTCACCGAGAGGCCTCCATGAAGGCCCGATGAGAGCTTGGTCATGTACTCCATCTTTTCGGGGTTCTCAAGGTCGGCCAGCACGAGCTTGGGCGCCTGAGTGTAGGCCCCCTTCAGCAGGGGCTGCAGGTTCGCCTTTCCATACTTCTCGGAGTCGAGCGCTGACAACCTCTGCGCCCCGTCTAGGTCGAGCATCGCGACTCCCAGCCTGTCGATCTTCGTGGACTTCTCGTCCGCGACCTGGCCCGCGGTCCCGACGATCTTGTCCGCCAGCTGGAACCTGGAGGCCGTAGTCGGGTCCCTTATCAAGCTCGCGAGGGTCTCGTCGAGGCCCACCAGATTCATTATCAGAGGCATGGTGTCGGAAGTGATCGCGTCCGAGCCGGCCGCCAGGGACGGGAGCAGGCCCCTCTTCAGGGTCCTCTCGATGAGCCTCCTCCTCGTCGACAGCGCATCGACCGCCACGCTGATGAGAAGGGCGAGCTTCGCCCGGAAGTAGGTCTCGTCCGCGTTCGAATCGTAGGCCAGGCGCGGGAGGTTAAGGCTCAAGCCGTGGAGGACGCTGACGTTGTCGGCCTGGGACTCCTGCCCCAGGATGTTCGCATTGAGCCCAAGGAAGCTCCTCCTCTGGTCAGAGGAGAAGAAGCCTATCCTGCCGCCATTGAAGATTATCGAGGCCGCGTCTTTCAGTGTCTTCGTCTCATCTACCCTGTTTGGCTTGGCAAGGAGGAGCCTCACGTCGGGCCTCGGGGTCTCCTCGACGAAGCTCCTGTAGGCCCCGAGCGCTGCGTCCAGCGTCCTGTCCAGGACTTCTCTTCCCACGTCGTCGTGCTTGTAGGGGTTGAGCTCAAGGCTGATGGAGGGGGCCTGCGCACCGGCGATCGGCGAGCTAATGGTCTCAAGGAACCTCAACAGAAGCGACTCCAACTCCCTCTTCCCCCTGGACTTGCAGAAGGGGCCCAGGTATTGGAGGAAGTTCCTGAAGGTCACCTCGTCGGAGACCTCCCTAGTCAGCATCGCGGACATGTTGACGACTATCCCGAGGGCCCTCTCTGCGTTCTCCGGGCTGGGTATCATCGAGGTGTTGACGATCCTTCCCCTTGGGTTCAGCCCCGCGCTCCTGACCGAGAGAAGGTCCACGAAGACGGTGTCGGGGGTGAGCCCCCAGGACCCGGCGTTGGTTATGTGAATGTCCCCCGAGAGGTGCGCGTCTGCGACGTCCCTGGGGAGCTGCTCCAGGAGTAGGTACTCCGAGAAGACCTGCTTCCCCGTCTGGTGGACGAGAGCCTCGACGTTCCCTCCGTCGTCCCCGGCCTTGCCCAGAAGTTGTGTAACGTCGTAGATGGGCATCCCGAGCCTGGTCAGCTTGTGCCTGTACTCCTCCATGCTGTGCTCGACCAGAAGGGCGTTGACGATCTCGCGTATGAGAGGGGCCGTCAGGTATTGGGTCTGAAACTTGTAGAGCCTCGATTCGGTCTCGCTGGTGATCTTCTGTGCCAGCTCGACGGGCATCCCCGCCTCCTTGACCAGCGACTGGAGGATCTTGTTGGCGTTGAACTCCTCCATGGTCTGGTGCGAGGTTCTGACGTAGAGCTTCCCGCTCTCCACGAGGGACTGCTCCTCTATCTGGCGAGTCAGGTTCAGGACGAGCCTGCCCAGGTTTGTTACGGTGTACTTTCTCTCCTGCCTGTTCAGCTGAATCAGGAGCTGTTTCACGAGCTTCCTCAAGTGGTAGGCGAACTTCCCCGACTCCTTCTTCGACTTGAAGCCAGCCAGCGTCTTGAGCGCACTGTAGGTCAGCGGGCCTTTGATGTTCAGTATCCTGAGAATCTCGAGCCTTTGCGGGGAGGCGATGACGCTGTAGATCGTCTTGACGCGCCTGGGAGCTGCCTGCAAGGGTAGGTCGTGCCTCCGTTGTCAATTGTATTTAACGGTATGATAACTCGAATTCAGTAAAGCTATGATGGGGTCGCCCGGATTTGAACCGGGGATCTTCAGCGTTCTTGCTTCGCGCGACCCAAGGCTGAAAGCCTAGACCAGACTAGCCGACGACCCCACGAATTCTGCTCCGCGCCAAGCATTAGTTATGCGTTCCGCGAGGGCGACGGCTTGGCCCTGGAAACGTATGGGCTTCCTTCGGCGAAGAACCTCCATTGTTTTTCCAGTCCTACCCTGATTCCCACCCTCGAACTCCTTCCAATTCGCTTCGGGTCTTTGCCGTCTTCAAGGAACAGCCGCTTGGACGTCACGAGGTCCTCGCCGTTGAACTCCCCGCCGATCCCCAGGGCACGCGTCAGTTTTCCGGGTCCACTGGCCACATCCAATACCTTGTCCACGCCCCTGTTCTTCATCATGACCTTCAACCCCTCTTGGGGCTCCAGGGCCCTGACCAGGACCGCGGCCGGGACCCCCTCGGGCTCGGCAGTCAAGTTGAGACACCAATGGTTCCCATACGTGAAATAGACATAGGCGTGCCCGGGTTCGCCAAACATCACTGAGGTCCTTTGCGTTTTTCCCCTGAAGGCGTGGCTCGCCGGGTCGTCCGCCCCGCGGTAGGCCTCAGCCTCGACGATCAGACCCGCCAACTTCTCGCCGCCGAGGACCCGAACGACCCTCTTCCCAATCAGCTCTCTCGCGACACTTGGTGAATCAGTGGAAAAAAACGACCTCCGAAGCCGGCCCATCCCTCTTCCCCCAGGAACTACCCCGTAGGCTTC
>JACQFO010000101.1 GCA_016200025.1 Nitrososphaerota archaeon | reverse complement strand
CGCTGTGGCAGTTCTCCCTTGTGTCCGTGCCGATTTCGTTGTCGTTCTCGTCGACCAGAACGAGCATCTCCTGGTCAGCCATTGCCTGGGCGAGGAGGGTCTGATTCTAGATAAGCCCATCGGAGGCTTTTATCGGGGACCCAGGAGGCGGGCACCAGCCTTGGAGCTTCGAGGGTCGGTCTTCAGCGGGATCGGGAAGGGGAGGTACTACGTCGGCCATCCCGAGTATCAGAAGAGGTTCGAAGCTTCGCTTGGGTACAGGCCCTACCCCGGTACGCTCAACGTCAGGGTCAGGGAAAGGGCCTCCGAGGAGGCTCTGAAGGAACTCAGGTCGGCCGAAGGAATAAGGATAGGGTCGTTCGCCTTCGAGGGCGAGGGCTTCAGCGCGCTGAACTGCTTCGAGGGGAAGATGATGGGGGAGAGGGTGACACTCTTGTTGATCGAGATAACCCACTACAACGAAAGCGTCGCGGAGCTGATCTCACCGGTCTACCTTCGCGGCAAGTTCGGGCTCGAAGACGGACAGGAGGTGCGCTTTGAGCTGGAGGGCCCTGTAACTAGTCGAAGAGCACTGAGACCTGGCACCCGTCTCCGTCCTTGAGGCCCAGCGCTTCGCGGAGGTTCACGGGCGCGATGACCTCCAGGACAGAGTCGTCGTAGTGGGTGCGTTCGATGACCAGGATCGCGCCAGGCAGCTTGCCGGCGACCTCGGCGCGGAAGCACTTCACGGGCCCGTAGGTCCTGCGGCCGTCCTCGAAGCCCGGGACCTCGATCCCCCGAAGAAGGTTCAGCTGGGCCCTCTGCACGACCTGGGAAGGGGCGGCGAGCCTGAGGTTTAGGGTTCCCGGGAAGGGGACGAAGCCGAGAGAGCTTCGGAAATGCGCCGCGTAGCCCTTGAGGGAGACGTAGTACGCGCCTTCCCTGAGGCCCGTGAAGACTTTGCCTGCGAAGAGCATCGGCCTGCTCCTTCCCTCGATGATCTGCTTCAGCTCGCCGTAGTGCACGAGCACCGCTCGGCGCCCGGGGGGAGTGAGGGCGACAGTAAGGCCCCTTCCCGAGTGGGTACGCCTGACCAGGCCGGCCCGCTCGAGCTCGATGAGCCTCTTGGATGCGGCCTGTTGGCTGAGCCCCAGCACCTCCCCCAGAGTCGAGGAGGAGACCCTGGCGTCCGAACCCCCCGCGCCGAGTTCCATGAGCTTGACGAGGGTGGATAGTTGTTGAGCGGTCGGGCGCGTCTTGGCGCTCATCTACAAAATAGCTTGTAGTTACCAAAATGTTATAAGGGTACCGCAGGCCGCCAGGAAAGTCATGGTCCTGCGGAGTTCTCGGCGCCTGAGCCTCGTAGCAATCTTCGCCGCCCTGGCCGTCGTATTGAACAGAATCTCTGTGCCCGACCCCTTTGCGACCTATCTTCTCTTTGGCCTTTGGGAGATTCCCGTCGTGCTCGCCCTCCTGGTTCTTGGCTTCTGGGGCGGTGTTAGCGTGGCGTCCGTCAACGCTCTCGCCCTCGAGGCCCTCAATCCCGGAACGCTTCCGACGGGGCCCCTTTACAACCTAATCGCCGAGGCTTCGATGCTCGTGGGTGTCGTGGGATTCCAGGCGGTAGCCAGGAAGTTCGGGCAGTCCACGGCGGTCCTCGCCGCTGGGGCCACGCTGGTGGGCGGGGCACTTCGAACCGGGGTGATGAGTGTCGTGAACTTCCTCGCGCTCCCGCAGTCGCCGCCGATAGGGTTCAACATTCCCTACAACGCGCTTCCCGGTTACCTTGTGGCAATTGCTGTGTTCAACTTCGCCGTTGCCCTCTACACTGTACCCCTGGCGTTCAGCATAAGGGAAGCGGTCGCCGTCAGGTACCCAGCCTTCAACCCCGGAGCCTGGGCGGCCTGACGCAAACCTTTACCACCTGAGGGCTCGGCGGCGGCAAGAGAAGGCGGGGAGCTTGGGAAGGATTCTCGAAATACAGAGGCTCAATTTCAGATATCCTGACTCTAGGAAGAAGGCCGTCGTCGACTTCGACCTCGAGGTCTCGGAGGGGGAGGTCGTTGTCCTTGCCGGCCCGTCGGGGTGCGGGAAGTCTACGCTCCTCAGAGCAGTCAACGGGCTTATCCCCCACATGTATACTGGGGAATACTCGGGCGAGGTGAAGGTCGCCGGTTCGAGCGTAAAGGACTCCTCGATGAGGGACCTGGCCCAGACCGTGGGGTTCCTCTTTCAGAACCCGGAGAACCAGATCTTCATGTTCACTGTGGAGAGGGATGTGGCCTTCGGGCTTGAGAATCTGGGGGTGGAGAGGGAAGAAATGAGGAGGAGGGTCGACGAGGCCATCAGGCTTCTGGGGATCGAGGACCTCGCTCAGAGGGCTCCCCACGAACTCTCCGACGGGCAGAAACAGAGGGTCGCGCTCGCGGGTGTGCTGGCTATGAGTCCTAAGCTGGTGATTCTCGACGAGCCGACCTCGCTGCTCGACCCAAGGACTGCGATGGAGCTCGTTGACCTGGTTTCGCGCTTGCGGAAGGAGCTGGGGACCACCTTCGTTGTCGTTGAACACAGGCTGGAACTGCTGGTCAAGGTCGCGGACAGGCTGGTGGTGATGAGCGGGGGGACGAAGGTCCTCGACGGGACGCCGAGGGACGTGCTTTTCGGGGACGAGGCAGAGGGCTACGGAATCTCAGTACCTGCAATCACGAGGGTCCAGAAGATGCTGGCGAAGGACCGGCTTGCTCCGACCGAGAGACTGCTTACGGCCGAAGAGCTCGCGGCGCGGCTGGGGAGGGGAGCCGCATGATTGAGTTCAAGGACGTCACCTTCGTGCACCAGAACGGGGTCAGGGCCCTGGACTCTGTGAGCTTGGAAGTCGGGAAGGGCGAGACGGTGGCGGTCGTAGGAGAGAACGGCGCAGGGAAGACCACCCTGGTGAAACACGTGACGGGTCTGCTCAAGCCGAAGTCGGGGAAGGTCCTCGTGGACGGCGTCGACACGAGGGAGACCAGCACGGCCCAGCTCTCCAGGAAGGTCGGGGTCGCGTTCCAGAACCCGGACCACCAGCTCTTCTCCGAGAGCGTGGAGAAGGAGATGGCGTTCGCTCTCAGGAACTTCGGGTTTCCACCCGAACTCGTTGAGAAGAGGGTGTCGTGGGGTCTGGAACTCTTCGGCCTGGAGGAGTACAGGGAGTCCTCGCCTTTGGTACTGAGCGGCGGGGAGAAGAAGAGGCTGACCCTCGCATGCATCCTCGCCTGGGACCCTGAGGTGATAATCCTTGACGAGCCGACCGTCGGCCAAGACGCGATCCAGAAGGAGAAACTGGCAGGCACGATCCGCCTGCTCACTTCGACTGGGAAGACCGTGGTCGTCGTTTCTCACGACATCGAATTCCTCTGGCCGATACAGCCTAGGGTCATAGTGATGAAGGGTGGGCGCATCCTGGGAGACGGGATGGCGGCCGAGCTGATGCTGAGAAAGGACGTCCTCGACTCCGCGAGAGTCGCGCAGCCTCAGCTCGTCACGTTCTTCGAAGGGCTCTCCAGGAGGCCGAAGGCGACCTTCGCCGACCCCCTCGAGGTTAGGAGATGGGCAGGAGGGAACCGCTAGGATGATGTGGCTGAGCGGAGGCTTCGTGTTCAGAAGAGGGACATCGGTCTACCACAGGCTTGACCCGAGGGTGAAGCTCCTGATCTCGCTGCTCATGTTTTCTGTGACCCTGATGGTGCAGGCCCTGTACCAGCTGGCGATGGTCATTTCCGTGATGGTGGCAGTCGCTGCGGTGGCTACGGTCCTCAGGCGCGTCGCGAGGACCATGCTCCTTACAGCCTCGTTTTCGGGCTTCATCTTCGCGATCAACCTTCTCGCCACGGGGAACCTGGCGAGCTCCGCGCTCTATGCGGTGAGGTTCGTAGCCATAGTCGTCTCCACGAGCCTTTTCTTCATCACCACCTCCCCGGACGAGCTCGAACAGGTCATGAAGACGTTCAGGCTTCCTAGGGATGTCGTCTTTGCCTTCGTGACAGCTGTGAGGTTCATCCCAGTGATGATGCTGGACACCCTGCAGATCATGGACGCCCAGAAATCAAGGGGCCTGGAGCTGGAGAAGGGCAACCTGCTGAAGAGGGTCAGGAATATGGTACCCATCCTCATCCCACTGGTAGTCAATTCCGTCATTAGGAGCGGAGAACTCGCAGAGGCAATGGAGTCGAGGGCCTACGGGGCGGTCCCCAAGCCCACGTCATTGGTCAAGTACAGGGCGCGGCCGGTCGACAAGGCCGTCACCGTCCTTGCAATCCTCCTCTTCGCTTTGACGGCCTACTCCTTTTATTTCCTGCTCCCCGCGCACTTTCCATGATCCCGTCCCGCGTCGTCGCGGACGAAAGGGAGAGGGCGAGCGGCGTCCCCGATGAACTGTCCAAGCTTGACGTCAGGGTCTACTTCAGCCGGCTCCCGGTCGCGGACTACGTCCTCAGCCCTGAGATCGCGGTGGAGCGCAAGTCAGTCAGGGACCTGGTCTCGTCGATCTATGACTCTAGGCTCTTCTATCAGGCGGCCAGAATCTCAGCAGCCTACGCCAAACCGTACCTGTTGGTGGAGGGGGACTCGAAGGAGGTGGAGAAACTGGCGAAGAACCTGAAGTCGTTCTACGGAGCCATCGCGAACGTGACGCTCGCCTACGGTCTCAGGATGCTCTACACCGCCAACGTTGCGGAGACCGCGACCGCGATCGCGGAGCTCCTGAGCCACGCAAGGGCGAAACCGCTTGCAAGGATGCCTTCGGAGATTCCGCCGAAGGCGAAGAGCGTCCCGGCGCAACAGGTCTATGCGGTCTCGGCGCTCCCTGGGGTGGGGCGCAGGCTGGCGGAGAGACTTCTTGCGAAGTACGGCACGCCCAGGAGGGTCATGAGCCTGACCCCGGGCGAACTCGCCTTGACTCAGGGGATAGGATGGAAGCGGGCGGAGAAGATCAAGGAGGTCCTGGACACGAAGTTTACAAAGAGCCAGGACCAGAAACAGCAGATGAGGTTGGAGGAGTGAAGGTCGCCATCTTTGGAGGAACGGGCAAGATGGGTTCGGGGTTAGCCAGGCAGCTGGCGAAGACGCATGAGATTATCATAGGGTCGAGGGACGCGGCGAAGGCGTCAGCCAAGGCTTCCGAGATTCAGGGCGCGAAAGGCGCAGACTACCTCACTGCCGCGCGGGAGTGCGAGGTGGCGATCTTCGCGGTGCCATACTCTGCGGTTGACTCCCTGGGAGGGCTCGCGGAGGGCCTGGCTGGGAAGCTCGTGATATCGATCATCAATCCCATGAAATTCGAGGGTGGCATGCTGCTATACGGCCTGCAGTCCGGGTCGGCCGCGGAGGAGCTGGCAAAGAAACTCCCGGGGAGCAGGGTCGCGACGGCCTTCAACAACATTACCGTTGGGTTCTTCACGAAGGCGGAGACGCCCCGCCTGG
>JACQFO010000099.1 GCA_016200025.1 Nitrososphaerota archaeon | reverse complement strand
GATGGCCTCCTTCGCGAAGATCTCCACCATGCGCCAATTGCTCAGGTTCTGTCCCTCGATGACCGTGTCGGAGAAGTGGGACTCCCAACCATCCGCCGCGTCCACGTCCCCCAGGGCCGCAGCGATGCCTCCCTCCGCCATGACAGTGTGCGCCTTTCCCAGCAGCGATTTGCAAACAATGAGGGTCTTAGAGCCCCTGTCCTGGGCCTCGATCGCCGCCCTCAGACCCGCGCCCCCCGCGCCGATGATCAAGGCATCGCAAGAAATTTCCTGGTAGCTTCTGTCGTCGGTGTCCACCGGAATCGCTGGAGACTTAGAGGACCACAAGCAGAGAGCCCACGACGATGTTCGAAGCCTTCTCCAGACCATTATAAGGATAGTTCGAATCGGGCTTCATTGTCTGGGTCAGGAGGCATGCTCGGGCGCTTCCGCCTCCACGTCAAGGGCTGAAATATGCTGGTGCGATTGACTGACTTCCGACCGATTCGAAGACACCCGGAGGCCACAATTCTGCAAGATATTCATGGCCCAAATCAAAGAAAGCTTTTAACGGCATCACGGAAGCGCGAAAGACTACGAGAGGGGTAAAGTGCCTCAGTACGGCTACAGTTTCGAGGGTTTCGACCCAGCGGTACATGTCAGGGCTAGCGGTAGAGAGGTCAACATTTCTCCGAAGGCGGCGCGGGAGATAGCCGTTACGATAAGGGGGATGTCGGTCGCGAAGGCGATCGACCGCCTCGAGCAGGTCGTGAAAATGAAGATGCCGATCGCGTTCAGGCGCCACAAGATTCAGGTCGGGCACCGGAGCCAGCTCCAAGGCTTCCCCATAGGGTCCTTCCCAGTCAAAGCTGCGAAGGCCTACCTCGACGTGCTCAAAAACCTCCAGGGGAACTCGGAGTTCAAGGGCCTCGACCCCGAGAAGGTCAAGATCATCCACGCCGCGGGCTACTCAGGCCGCGTCATCAAGGACTTCGTCCCGAGGGCCTTCGGCCGCAGCTCCCCCAACTTCCACCAGCTCGTCCATATCGAAGTAGTAGGCAAGGAAGTCTAACTTTGTCCGTCCAGCAACGAACCATGGTCAAGTCTATCCTGACGACAAGCAGGTCCTTCGCTGACATCGATGAGTTCTTCGAAAAGGAGCTGAGGGACGCGGGCTATGGAGGCCTCGAGGTCCAAAAGTCTCCCGTGGGGACCACGCTCAAGGTCTACGTGGCCAGGCCGGGCCTGGCCATAGGAAGGCGCGGGACTGGGATCAAGGACCTCACGGACAAGGTAGCTGCTAAGTTCGGATTCCCCAACGCCCAGATAGCGGTCACCGAGGTGGCCAATCCAGAGCTCAACTCGAGGATCATGGCCGCCAGAATCGCCCAGATCGTCTCCCGCGGGACCGCTTTCAGGCGGGCAGCCCAGTGGTCCGTGAACAACATAATGAGCGCCGGAGCTGCCGGGGTCGAGATCTCAGTCGCTGGCAAGCTCAGGAGCGACAGGTCGCACGGGGAAAAGTACAGGGCTGGCATCGTCCCCAAGAGCGGCGACACTGCTGAGAGGTCGGTCACCGAGGCGACCACCGACGTCCTGCTCAAGCTCGGGCTCTACGGCATCAAGGTCAAAATTGCGCTGAAGGACGCACTTCCCCCGGACTTCCAGTTGAAGGAAGACGTCCAAGAAGAGGAGAACAAGGAGAATGGCTCAACTCAAGCCGAAGGAACTGAGGAATCAGGACGCTGAGAAGCTGAGGCAGACGCTCTTCGACCTGCGGTCGGAGCTCTCCAAGCTTAGGGGCGGAGCCCAGAGGGGCATTGTCAAGAAGGACGTGGGCAACATCCAACGGATCAGGAAGGACATCGCAGTCGTCCTTACGGTCATGCACGAGAAGGGAATCGTCGAATGAACGTCCTCGGTGAGACCCTGACAGTGATAGATTCCACTGACCCTACCAAGAAGGGCATCACAGGCAAGGTGCTGCTCGAGTCCGCCAAGACCCTGCTCATGGACGCGAAGGGTCGCACCCTCAGGGTCGAGAAGGCGGGGACTATGTTCCAGGTAGCGGGCTCCTCCGAGGTCGTCTCAGGCTCCGAGATCATGGGCCGGCTGCAGGACAGATGGGGTAGGTCGAAGTGAGCGCCGCAGGGCTCGAAGTCCAGATGCCCAAGAATAGGTGCCAGGACGACAGGTGTCCATTCCACGGGAGCCTCAAGGTCAGGGGCCGGCTGCTCTCAGGGAAGGTCGTCTCCACTGCCGGCAAAGGCTTCGTAGTCGTAGAGATGGAGTACCTTCACATGGTAGGCAAGTTCAACAGGGGTGAAAGGCGGAGAAGCAGGATCAGCGCCCACGTCCCTCCATGCATCGACGTCTCCGCCGATGACACCGCCACCATAGGGGAGTGCAGGCCGCTCTCGAAGACAATCTCCTTCGTGGTCGTCGAATCCAAGAGGTCCTCCTAGTGTCTACGAAGTCGCGTGCGGTCTCGGCCAAGGGGGTCGAGGAGTTCAAGAACTACATCACCCGGGCCATCCCTCTCTACGCAGTCATCACCTGCGCGGACAACACTGGCGCCAAGACCCTTAGGGTCGTCCAGGTGACCAAGGCCAAGGGAAGGTTCAGCAGGGTCCCGGCCGCCTCAGTGGGGGATTCCATAGTGTGCGTCGTGAAGAAGGGCCCGCCAGAAATGAGAAAGACCGTCTTCGGCGCTGTGATAATCAGGCAGAAGTATCCGGTCAGGAGGGTGAGCGGCCAGCACGTCGTCTTCGAGGACAACGCGGCCGTCATCATAACCCCAGAAGGGGACCTGAAGGGCACAGACATCAAGGGCCCAGTCGCCAGCGAGGCCGCAGAAAAGTGGCCAAGGATTGCCAACCTGGCCTCCATCATTGTCTGAGGAGATTGAATTGAAGTTCGGTGCGTCTCTCTCTGCAGAACTGAAGAAGAAGTACGGCAAGCGGAGCCTGAAGCCCAGGGTGGGGGACTCGGTGCGGATTGTCCGCGGAGAGTTCAAGGACGTCGAAGGCAAGGTCACCAGGGTCGACCCCAAGCTGGGGATCCTAAACGTGGAGGGCGTCACCCGTGAGAAGATCAAGGCCGGGACATCGCCAGTGCCCATCGATTCGTCCAAGGTCATTGTCACGGACGTCGTGCTCGACGACAAGAAGCGGAAGCAGAAGCTGGAGGCGGCCAGGTAGATGGGGAAGAAGGGCGGTCGCAACAAGCTGAAGCGCCTCGCCGCTCCTCGCACCTGGGACATCTCCAGAAAGGCGGCCAGGTTCGTCTACAAGCCCAGCCCCGGCACCTATCCGATATCCGCCTCCTACCCTCTCGGGGTCGTCATACGCGACCTGGCCTCGATGGCCACTCTATCGAGGGAGCTGAAGTTCATGGTCAAGACCGGCAAGGTCCTCGTGGACGGAAGGGAGAGGCGCACGCCCACCTTCCCTGTCGGACTCTTCAATCTGGTCAGCGTCCCCCTCGAAGGCGCGGACTTCCGCCTCGTGCCCTCGCCAAAGGGCCTCGTCCTCGCCAAGGTCGGGAAAGAGGAGACCGGCAAGAAGCTCTGCAGCATAAGCACCAAGACCAAGGTCAGAGGCGGACACATCCAGTACGGCCTTCACGACGGTAGGTCCATACTCGACGACGCCCTCAACCTCTCGCCCGGCGACGCGGTCCTGCTCGAAGTTCCATCCCAGAAGGTCCTCGGCCAAGCCAAGCTCACGAAGGGCGCAATGGGCCTCGTCCTGTCAGGAGACAGAGCCGGACAGCTCGGAAAGATAGTGGACGTCAAGCAGGGGACGATCTCAAGGGAGAGAATGGTGAAGATATCGCTGCCCAGCGGCGACACTGAGATCCCGTCCCGCATCGTCTTCCCCGTCGGGTCCGAAGAGCCTCTGATAACGGTAGGAGCGGCTGCATCATGAGCCAAGCCGCAGTCCATGAGAACCCGATGAGAGAGTTGAAGATAGGCAAGGTCGTACTCAACATAGGCCTAGGAAAGTCGGGGGAGGCCATAGAAAGGGGCAAGCGCGTGCTCGAACAGATCGCAGGCCAGAAGCCGAGCCAGACGAAGGCCAAGAAGGCCATAAGGGACTTTGGGATCCACAAGGGGGAGCCCATCGGGGTCATGGTCACTGTCAGGGGCAATGAGACGAAGGCCCTCATCGAGAAGCTCCTCGCAGCAAGGGAGAAGAAACTCCAAGGTTCCTGCTTCGACGCAAGGGGCTCG
>JACQFO010000106.1 GCA_016200025.1 Nitrososphaerota archaeon | reverse complement strand
GCAGCAGGTGGCATCGACCGAATCGCCCTCTCTCTAGCATCGGAGCCGACGGAGCCTTCCGACCTGGTCTACGTAGCGGCGATCGACGAGCGGGCTGGGAGGGAGGCGGTCCGAATCCTCCACGAACTCCGTTCTGCGGGGGTCGCCGCGGACTCGGCCCTCAAGCCCAAGGGTCTCTCTAAGCAGCTCGAAGACGCAAGCGCGAAGGGCGCGAGCTGGGCGATAATACTCGGGGAGAAGGAGATTGCCGCAAAGAAGGTTACCTTGAGAGACCTGAAGAATAGGACCGAGTCGCTCACGACCATGGAAGACGCCATCAAACGGATCAGGCGGGTCTGACCCCGCGAGGTCTGGAGTCGTTCGGGACGAAAGTCGGACCGGGGGCTGTGCATCGGGCTGGTGGAATCTTCCTTTTCCTCCTGCTCTCGTCCTCGACCTTCACGGTGCTGGGGCTAGGTGCCTCCGGAGCGATACCGGGGCTCCCATTCTGTAGCTACACGGCGCGGACCGCCTTCGTGAAACCATCTTTCACAATCACGCCCTACGGGAGTAACCACTCGTTCTACACCTTCTACCGCGCCTACCGCAACCTCTCCGCCATCGCGCTCGTCTCCGGAGGAATGAAGACCTTCTACGTCACCAGCGACCTGGACATGTTCACGACCTCAGTCGACCGTCAAGGCTGGGGAAATGAGGGCGACCTATACGAACTCTACAGGGGACATCTGGCGAACTGCGGCGCGGCCCTCGCGCTGGTTGACGATGTATCAGTGGATGCAGGCGCTCTGTTCGCTCCCGACACCGGGCGGAGGAACTTCGACACCGTCATACTCGGCCACGAGGAGTACGTGACCCTCCACGAATATGACCAGTTCCGGAGGTTCGTCTTCACCGGAGGTCGCCTGGTCGAGGCCAGCGCCAACCAGTTCTTCGGGCTCATTACTTACGACAGTGCGACCGGCAAGGAGACCTACGTCCGCGGCCACGATTGGATCTTCAACGGCACCGTTGCGTGGACGAGGGCCGCTCCCTACGACCGCTTCCTCTCTCGCACCAACACCTACTGGTTCGGAAGCGAATATCACGGCCACCGGTCCATAAACGGCATTGACGAAGAGTTCAACATAATCACGAACTTCACCAACATCCTGAGGCTCGAGCCTCCCTACACTCCGGCCTACAACGACACCACCTACATCCACGGATACGGAAGGGGCCTGGTTGTCTGCCTTTGCGTCGCCATGGAAGACCAGGTTGGATCGAACCTCCTCATCAGGAGCTTCCTCAAGGAGGCCCTGACGATGCAACCTCCGAGGTACTGGCCACCCGGCGGCATCCTCCAGCCCCAAGGATGAGCTCCCCCGTCAGAACAGGGTCGGCGCCAGCGGCGCAATCTTTAACCCGATGGCCTCGAACATCGCACCAGCGATGGAGCGCGCCATAGTCCTCGTCAACCTAAGCCCCGGCTCGGAAGAGGAGAGCCTGAGCGCCCTGAAGGGGATGGCTGGCATAAAGTCCGTCTACCAGCTGTACGGCCTCTACGACCTCCTCGTCATGGTCGAGGGCGCCGACGACCAGGCTGTGAAGTCAATCATCGCTGACCACCTCCGCTCGAAACCGGGCGTCGTCTCGACGATCACAATGAAAATCCTCACCTGAGCTTCGCCAATCTTAAAACGAAGGCAGCATCGGGCGGGTGCTAGATGTCTCCCAGGGTCCTTGTCACCGGCGCGGCCGGCCAGATCGGCGCCGAGCTGGTCCCACTCCTGAGGTCGAAGTACGGCAGAGACAACGTGGTCGCCGGACTCCACAGGGCTCCAGGAAACCCAGCGCTCAAGGACGGCCCCTCCGTGACCCTCGACGTCGGTGACCCCTCCGCCCTGACGCAGGTCGTCGATTCCCACGGGATCGATACCATCTACCACCTCGCGGCCCTCCTCTCCGCCACCGGCGAGAAGAACCCCCAGCTCGCCTGGCAGGTCAACATGGACGGCCTGAGGAACGTCCTCGAAGTCTCCAGGTCAAAGAAGCTCTCCGGGGTCTTCTGGCCTAGCTCAATCGCTGTCTACGGCCCCGACGCCCCCAGGGCCATGGCCCCCCAGGCCGCCCCCCTCAACCCCACCACCATGTACGGCGTGACCAAGGTCTCGGGCGAACTCCTCTGCAACTACTACTTCCTGAAGTACGGCCTCGACGTGAGGATCCTCAGGTACCCAGGCCTCATCAGCAGCGAAGCCCTCCCCGGCGGCGGCACCACGGACTACGCAGTCGAGATCTTCTACGAAGCCCTGAAGCGGAGGGCCTACACCTGCTTCCTCAGGGAGGACACGGTCCTCCCCATGATGTACATGCCCGACGCACTCGATGGCACGGTAAAGCTCATGGAGGCCGACGCCGGCAGGGTCCCCCGTCACATGGGGTACAACCTCGCGGCGATCAGCTTCTCGGCAGGAGAGATCGCGGCCGAGATCAAGAAGCACATCAGCGACTTCCACGTCGACTACGCCCCCGAGTCGACGGAAAGAAGGTTCTGATGCTCTGCTCCAACAACTACCTGGGGCTCAGCAACCACCCTCGTCTGAAGGAGGCGGCCATCGAGGCGGTCCGTACCCACGGAGCTGGCTCCGGCTCTGTCCGACCCATCGCGGGCAACATGGACCTCCATGAGGAGCTCGAATCGGGCCTTGCTCGCTTCAAGGGCGCGGAGGCCTCGCTTGTCTACCAGACCGGGTTCGCGGCCAACTCGGGGCTGATCCCCCAGCTTGCCGGCAAGGGGGACGTGATCGTCAGCGACGAGCTGAACCACGGGAGCATCATCGACGGCGTGAGGCTCTCCCAGGCCGAAAGGCGGGTCTACAAGCACGCCGACACCGAGGACCTCGCCCGGGTGCTTGCGGAGGCAGAGAAGGCCCCGCCCGAATTCAGGAGGATCCTGATAATAACCGACGGGGTCTTTTCCATGGACGGGGACATCGCCCCCCTGGACCGGGTCGCGGCACTCGCAGAGGAGCATGGGGCCATGGTCTACGTGGACGACGCGCACGGGGAGGGCGTCCTTGGCGAAGGAGGGAGGGGGATAGTCT
>JACQFO010000007.1 GCA_016200025.1 Nitrososphaerota archaeon | reverse complement strand
GGCTTCGAACCCAGCGGCCTTGCGCACCTTCCATTCGGGGTCCTGCGCCCCATCCTGGTGGAGGACATGCTGAAGGCGGGCGTGAAGATGAAGCTCTGGATAGCCGACTGGTTCGGCTGGGTCAACAACAAGATGGGCGGGGACCTCGCGACCATCCAGGAGGTGGGGAAGTACTTCATCGAGGTCTGGCGCGCGGCGGGCGTTGACATGAGCAAGGTGGAAGTGCTCTGGACGAGCGACGCTGCCAAGGACGAGGAGTACTGGAAGAGGGTCGTGACAGTCGCGCAGAACGCCACGTTGGCCAGGACCCAGCGTGCACTCACGATCATGGGCCGCACCACCAAGGACCTGATCCAGACTGCCCAGCTCTTCTATCCAATGATGCAGGTCGCCGACATCTTCTGGCTCGACGTCGACATCTGCCAACTGGGCCTCGACCAGAGGCGTGCCAACATCCTGGCCAGGGAGATTGCGGACAAAATGAAGTGGAAGAAGCCCGTCGCAGTGCACCACCACATGCTCATCGGCCTTGGAGGGAAGAAGGAGGCGGAGGGGTACGATGAGAACAGGACCCTGGATTCCCAAATAGCGAGCAAGATGAGCAAGAGCAGGCCGGAGACCGCGATCTTCGTCCACGACAGCAGGGAGGAGATAGCGAAGAAGGTGAACTCCGCCTATTGTCCAGCCAAGGTCGTTGAGGGCAACGCCCCCATGGAGTACTCCAAGTACATCATCTTCAGGAAACAGAAGTCGCTCTCCGTGGAGCGACCGGAGAAGTTCGGCGGCAAGGTCGAATTCACGAGCTACGACGAGATGGAACTGGCCTTCCGGGGTGGAACCCTTCATCCCGCCGACCTCAAGAGGGGAGTCGCAGACGCCCTCGACTCCATCATCTCCCCCATACGGGTGCACTTCGAGAAGACTTCCTCGGCGAAGAAGCTCTACATGGCAGTGAAGACTGCGGAAACCACGCGGTAGCTCGCCGACAAAGTTGAGATGGCTCACAAGGCTGGAGTCGCACGGAAGCTCCTGGCCGACGCGATGCTGGGTTCTCTCGCCCGCAAGCTGCGCGCCCTCGGCTTCGACACCGAGTACTATCGTTCGGGCTCCGACCCTGACTTTCTGAGACTGGCGAGGAGGGAGCGCAGGCTGGCACTCACGGCCGACCGATCGCTCTACTTGAAGGCCAGAGCTGACGGCATGCTGTCCGTGCTCGTAGTGGGCGACAACGACGCCGCCAGGCTCACCTCGGTGGTCGGCGGGGCGCTCGCCTCGTCCATACGTCTCGTCCGCGGGGTCTCCCGCTGTTCCGTTTGCAACGGACCCCTGGTCGTGCTGAAAAGGTCCGAGGCGTCCGCACATGTCCCCCCCGAAGTCAAACGAAGGCATCGTCTGTTCCACCGCTGTGTAGACTGCGGGCGCGTCTACTGGAAGGGAAGCCACTGGAAAAAGTTAAGGTCGCTTGAAAGGCGCCTCAGGCAGAATGCAGAGACGGTTGTCGATGGACGAAGGCAGGGCCGCTGTCGACCTCGCAAGGGCCTCCCTCGTGCACAGAGTCCGTGGGACTTCTCCAGCACCTAGGTCGTGGGAACAGGGGCCGTTCTCCGAGCTCCGCGGGGCCTTCGTCACTTTCTACACTGGCTCCCGCGCTCCAGATGGCCTCAGGGGCTGCATAGGCTTCCCCTATCCAGTCAAGAAGCTGGGAGACGCGATAGTAGAAGCTGCTCTCGCCGCGGCCTCGGAGGATCCGCGTTTCCCCCCTATCACCGCTGCCGAGCTGGACTCCGTCGTAGTAGAAGTCAGCATACTGACCCCTCCACAGGAATTGGAACCGGAGATGAGGACGGACCTTCCTTCCCTGGTGAGGATCGGCATCGACGGGCTTATCATTAGTAGTCGCGGAGCGAGCGGCCTCCTCCTACCCCAGGTGGCGACCGATTTCGGGATGGGCCCACAGGAATTCCTTTCCCAGGCCTGCATCAAGGCCGGCCTGCCCCCGGAAGCTTGGCTGGCCGAGGGCACGGAGGTGCAGGTCTACCAGGCCGAAATCTTTGGCGAGGAAACCCCGGGCGGGAGCGTCAGGGCAGATACGAGGGAGTCCTGAGATGCCCAGGGTCTACATAGGATGCTTCGGGTCGGGGCTCGGGCACGCGAGCCGGATGCTCGAAGTGGCAGGGGCCCTCCGCGACCGCGGCTGGGAGGTCGAGATGTCTTCTTCTGGGGAGGTGGCGACCATGATAGAGGCCAGGGGCTATCGGTGCAATAGGCTCCCGCTGGCCGACGTCAAGTACTCCGCCACAGGAGAATTCGCCATGAAGCAGACGCTCGTCTCGTCGCCCTGGATCCTGGCGCGCACCTACCACCAGGTGGAGTTGGAGGTCTCGCACATCCAAAAGTTCGGCCCCGGCGTCGTCCTAAGCGACTCGGCGCTCTCCACGGTCCTCGCAGCAAGGATCCTTCGCCTGCCCACGGTCACGGTCCTGAACCAATTGAACCTCACGAGCTCCCACGGCGGGCAGGGGGCCCCGGCCAGGCTCCTCTCGGTGGGCACCTCTTCAGGCATGGGAAAGCTCTGGGAATTCAGCGACGAAGTCCTGCTCCCCGACCTGCCTCCCCCCTACACCATCAGCGAGAAGAACCTATGGGGCAGCAACGTGGAGAAGACTAGGTACGTCTGGTTCCTTACTCCGTCCGGGAAGGGAGTGCCCGACGCCGCCGGCAGGGGTTTCGCGAAGGACCCCCGGGTGAAGGTCTTCTGGCAGGTCTCCGGGCCACCGCAGACCCGCGCGGGCCTCGTGAAGCAGGCGCTCGACCTCGCGGGACGCCTGTCGGACAGGTTCGTCTTCGTGGTTTCAGGCGGGAACCCGTCGGCGGACGGAGGCGCTACTCCATTTGCAGGAGGATGGTATTACTCCTGGTGCGGCATATCTGAATATTATTTCGCTGCTTGCGACGCCATCATTTCGCGCGCGGGACACGGGACGATCGGTCAGACGATAGCCTCGGGGAAGCCCTCCCTCATCATCCCCATCCCAAGGCAACCCGAGCAGGAGGGGAACGCAGAGAAAGCTGCCAGGCTGGGCGTCTCGATCGTGCTCCCTCAGGAGCGCCTGGCACTGGAGAGCCTCCGGGAGTCACTCGGGGCCCTGGTGGACGGAGGGTTCGGCGAGAGTGCGAGGCGCCTCGGCGCCTGGGCCTCCGGCTTCAACGCGAAGGACGAGGTCGTGCGGACCCTGGAGTCCGCTGCGGCTTCAGCCCGTCCAGAACGTCGCTGACGTCGGCCCTCTTGCCCCCGAACGCGAGCGTCCTGACGCGGTCCGGTCCCCTCTCTGCCCAGTCCATTTTGCTTGCGTACTCCTTCAGGGAAAGGTCCGCGTACTCCTCGAGGTACTTCTCCTCGGACAGGACTAGGAGCGGCCCGCCAACCTTCCGGCCCAAAGAGCGAGGAATCGGACTGCAGCCAGCGTGAAAGCCTCCGAACGCCACTCCCCCTTTCCGGCTCCACGCCGATAGGGCCGAGGCAGGGGAACGGGAGTCAATGACCTCGAGCGAAAGGAACGAGGGGTCGACGCGGTGAGACAGCTCGGAGTAGAGCTTTGCGACTGCGAGGAGGCTCGCGTCGTCGCTCTTCGCGTGCACCAGCTTCACCCGCAGGCCGGAAAGCAGGGACATCCATGCGACGACAGAGCTGTGCCTCCCCCCCGATACAAGACACGACGCCTCGTCTCTGCCTGAGGCCGTCCCCCCGGGCCCCTCGGATATCTCGACTCCCACAGCGCCGACTGTTCCGTCCAAGGCTGCCCTGAACATGACCTTCGGCTTGTCCTCCCTCACCCTGGACCCCTTCACGGCTTCCAAGATCGCCGATGTCATGGCCCCGCCCAGGTCAGACGCGAGTGTCCGACCAGTCGCTTCCGGCTTGACCACGAATCCATCGCCGCGGCGGAGGTACCTCCGTGCGAGCGCCGAGCCGGTCACTAGTAGCTCGCGGAATCCAGAACCTGACTCCCCTACTGCCAGCCAGGCGACCCCCGGCATCCGCCTGAACATTGCGACGACTGCCACAGGGTCCTGCCACTGAACAAGTATCGAGCCTCCGACGACCCGGACTCTTGCCCTGACCCCCGCGGCGCCAAGGACCCTGCGGACCGAGCCGGCCAGAGATTCGAGGCTTCCTCTCCCCGTCCATCGAACAATCGCAGTCCTCCGAGGGCCCAACTGCTTTCGCGCCTTCTGCCCGCGCCTTTAACCCTTGGCCGGTTCGCATCATGCTTTTAGCATCAGAGACGCGAGCCACCCTCCATGAAAGGGGCTGGGTTCAAGGTCTCGGGCGCCGCCGAGGTACTCATGGGGAGTTCGGGGCCCGAGGTGGAGGTCAGGGGCTGGGTCGCCCGGAAACACGCGGTGGGCGGGCTGGTCTTCGCGGTCATCAGGGACGGCTCCGGGTACGTCCAAGTCTCGGCGAAGAAGGGCGTGGCCGAGGAGTCTGCTTTCGAAGCGATCAGGAAGGCCACCAGAGAATCAGCGGTCGTAGTAAGGGGGACGGTGAAGGAAGACCGCAGGGCCCCGGGAGGGAAGGAGATTTCCGCAGCCGAGTTCGAGATAGTCTCCCTGGCTGAAAGCTGGCCGATAACCAAGACCGCGGTGAAGTCGGCTTCCTACCTCTTCGACAAACGACACCTCAGCATCAGGGGCCCCAAGGCGATCGCGTCCATGCGAATAAGGGCAGAAGTGATCGGCGCCGCCTTCGACTACTTCAGAGAGAACGGGTTCCATCTGATCAGCGCGCCCACCTTCGTGCAGGCTGCAGTCGAGGGTGGGTCGACGCTCTTCTCAGTGGACTACTTTGGCAAGAAGGTCAACCTGAGCCAGAGCGCGCAGTTCTACGAAGAGGCGGCGCTCCCGGCGCTGCAGAAGGTCTGGATCTTCCAGCCCGCGTTCCGGGCCGAGAAGTCAAAGACCTCGAAGCACCTGACCGAATTCTGGATGATCGAGGCCGAGCAGGCCTTCGCCGAACAGACGGACAACCTGAAGGTCCAGGAGGGCCTGGTCACAATGATGGTCGAGAGAGTCCTTGAGAGAAGGAAGGCAGAGCTGGAGGTCCTAGGAAGGACCCTCCGGCAGCCGGCCCTCCCGTTCCCGAGGATGTCCTACGACGAGGCGAGGGACTTCGCGGACAAGAAGGGCCTTGGCTTCGAATGGGGGGACGACATCCCCACGGAAGCCGAGCGAGCCATAAGCAAGTCGCAGGAGTCGCCGTTCTTCGTCACAGACTACCCTCTCGCGGCCAGGAGCTTCTACCACATGACCTACGCGGACAGACCCAAGGTCACGAAGTCCGCCGACCTCATCGCCCCCGAGGGGTTCGGCGAGCTGGCGACCGGGGGCCAGAGGATCCACGACCACCGTCAGCTCATCGACAGGATCTCGAAGCAGGACCTTCCCGCCGAGTCCTTCGAGTGGTACCTGGAGCTCAGGAAGTTCGGCATGCCTCCCCATTCGGGATTCGGGATAGGCGTCGAGAGGTCCACGAGGTGGATAGCAGGCCTGAAACACATCAGGTCGGCGAGTCTGTTCCCCAGGACAGTTTCACGGATCTCTCCCTAGGTCATGCTTATCTAGGCCAAAGGAGGTCGCGTGAAACGTTGACGGAGACGCAAGAGGACCTTGAGCTCGACTCCCTCCCCGGCGTAGGCCCAGCAACAAAGCAGAAGTTGAACGATGCAGGAATAGAGACGATACTAGACCTGGCCACAGCCGGGCCCATGGACATCGCCGACGCGGTGGACATCGACGTGTCGAAGGCGGTGGAGCTGAACAACAAGGCGAGGAAGAAGCTCGTGGAGCTGAAGCGCCTGGAGCCTGATTTCATAAACGCGGCAGACCTCCTCGTCAAGAGGAAGGCCATCGACAGGATATCGACCGGGTCGAAGAACCTGGACGACCTCCTCGGCGGGGGCATCGAGACCTGGGCGATGACCGAGTTCTACGGCGAATTCGGCAGCGGGAAGAGCCAGATCTGCCACACCCTCTGCGTGATGGTCCAGGCAGAAAGGAGCCAAGGCGGGCTCGACGGAGGCGCGGTATACATCGATACCGAGGGGACTTTCCGGCCGGAGCGCATCGCAGAGATTGCCGAGGCCAGGGACTTCGACTCGGATAAGGTCCTTTCGAGGATCACGGTCGCACGGGCCTACAACAGCGCCCACCAGGAGCTCATTGTGAAAGACCTCGGCAGGGTCATCGAGCCCAACAAGGTCAAGCTTGTCATACTGGACAGCGCCGTCGCCCACTACAGGGCCGAGTTCGTTGGCCGTGGGACCCTCTCAGAGAGGCAGCAGAGGCTCAACAGGTTCATGCATCAGCTCCTCAGGACTGCGGAGATCTACAACGTGGCCGTGGTGGTGACGAACCAGGTGCAGGCGGCTCCTGACTCCTTCTTCGGCGACCCCACGAGGCCGACGGGCGGCCATGTAGTGGCGCACACCAGCACCTACAGGCTCTACCTCAGGAAGGCAGCCAAGAACCGCATCGCAAGGATGGTCGACAGCCCCTACCATCCGGAAAGAGACGCGGTCTTCATGCTGAACGAGAAGGGGGTCGACGACCCATCCGAGGACTCGCCGAGAAAGAAGTAGGAATCTAATCAAGGGTTTTATAGGCAAAACGGTCGGCCTGCGGTGAATCGATTGCAGCGTTCTCAGTTCCTTGGCCTCTTCGTTCTGGCCCTGATGGTCTTGGCCGCGGTCCCTCTTCAAGTGTCGGTCGCTTCGACGACATACTCAGAGAAGCTGTCGATCTCCATAGCAGGCTCCGACGCCCTTTGGTACCTCACCATGGGGAACGTCAACGGGTCGTCCAGGCTCTCTACCCTCGAATCCGTCCCGGGCCTCAGCTGGTACAACGTCACAGCGATCAAGACGACGGCGTGGAAGTCCGACTTCCAGCTCTTCGGGCCGTCGGGGTACGACCTGCTCCCTACGCCCTTCATCCCCTCCCAAGGTCTCTTCCTCACTGTCGGGGCAGACTCGTTCTCATCTGCAGCCGCTGCGGCCCGGGGCCTTGATTCGTATCTGCTCTCGGCCTTCGTCTCGTTCTCGAACGATACAGGCTCCTACACCTTCTACAGCCCGGTGTCCTTCGACACGATCGTGCCCAGGACCCTCCTTACGTTCTTGCCCACAGGGGCAGGGGGGTTTGCCAATGCGATCACCTCGTCGGGGTGGATCGGCACTGCTTCTCCGGTCATCGTCCTTGGAGGCGTGAGGGCCGGGTCTGGGTTCAACCACTCGCTTGTTGTCGGCTCGATAACGGCGACAGCCATTGACGCGACTACGAAGAGGCCGAGCATCCTCAACTACTTCGGTTCCACGATAACTTCGCTCCAGGCTTCGAACCGCAGCACGTCTTCCAGCATTGCAATAAAGTTCCTTGACGGCCTGATCAACTCGTCAGACCCCGCGACTGTGAACAACGACCGGGCCGCCTTCATGGGCTCCTACACTCTGACCGTGGCGCCCAGAGAGCACATCTACAGGCTCAACGTTACGGCAATGCAACAGCCCGCCCTTCTCCTCGCCTACAGGACCGTGAACACGGGCGTCCTCCACGCAGGGGACAACCTTTCCGTGACGATTTCGCTTTCGAACCTGTCCAACGACACCGCCCTGCAGAGCGTGTCCTTCGCCGACGACTGGTGGAAGAGCTCGAACCAATTCACCCTGGTGAGCGGCAATTCGACCTTCTCAAATCCAAGCATGGCGGCCGGAGTCCGGCTCACCCCAGTCTACACCCTCCATTTCAATGGGAGTGCCTCGCAAAGGATCACGATTCCAGCCATCGCGGTGGGCTACTCCTTCAAGGTCGGGCAGCTCACGAGCCAGGGACACTCTTCCCTCAACGCCATTCCCCTTTCGCTCGGCGCAGATGACGCCGTCGTCTACGCGCGGGTAGTACCCCTCGGAGGATACGGCAAGGTCGTCGGGGCCGAGCAGAAGGTCAAGGTGATCGCGACCAACGTGGGAACCTTCGCGGCGTCCTCGGTCGTAGTTGCAGGACAGGACGTCAGCGGGCTGGCGGCGAACGGAGGCTCAGCCACGGTCGAGGTCACGGAGTAGGCCCAGGGGCTCCTCGGAATCAACCTGTCGAAGACCTACGACGTCAGCTACAAGAACCCCAACGGGGTCCAGTACAACGCTTCGACGAACACCTTCGCCGAGGTCTTCTCTCACGTCTCGATGAGGGTCGGGTACGCAACGCTCGTCTCGTCTCTTGTCATGACTCCCATTGCTTCAGGCGGCACCGGCGTTGACTTTACGTTCAAGGTCACTAACATCGGGCTCGCCGAGGTCACTTCGTTCCTCTCCCGGGGCACACTGCCAGCGGGCCTCGGTTGCGGCATCACCAACGGGACTGGAATCACCTGCGCCGCAGGCGTCGTCTCGATAAACCACACGTCGATCGCCGCCTCCACCACGAAGTACGCCTACATGAAAGTCAATGTCACGACCCCCAGGAATTACGTAATCCCGCCGTTCTCGTATCAGGAGACTTCGGCAGGCAACAACATCTCGGGATGGTCCAACCCCGTCGGCATGCCCACAGGATTCCTCTTCTCCAAGCAGTACCAGCCCTCCGAACTCTTCGCCGGAATGACCTCCACGGTCACCGTCATGGCGACCAATTCGGGCCCCTTTGGGATACACAATGCGACCGTGTCCGCCATCGTGGATAGCTTCGACACACTCACAGGGTCCGCGGCCTCCAACACCTCGCGGCTTGTCGCTCCAGGTGCGGGCCTTTCGTTCCACTATGGGGTCCTCGCCTCCTCGACGACCTTCGGCACGCTGCCCAGCTCGGAGGTCTTCTCCAACTTCTACTTCAGCTCGACATCCTTCTCAGTTCGGGGCCCCGGCCCCAACGTGACGGTCTACCAGCCACTGTCGGCGTCGATAACCACTGTGCCCGCGAGCCCCACCGAGGGGAAGCCTTTCACGATCTCCGTGAGGATAAGCAACCCTTCCGCGGCTAACGTCTCGTCTGTGCTCTTCACACTGCCCTTGCCCGCCGGCCTAAGCCTCACTGAGCTGGAAAACGCCTCTCTGAACTCAGGGGTCCTCACCGTCAGCTTTGGTTCCATCGCCGCCGGAAGCGCCGCAACGGCGACCTCGACCGCGGGCGCGAGTTCGGGCATAGCAGTGCCCTTCGAGAAGGCGAAGCTGACCTTCGTCTACCAGGGAGCCACCGTCAACGGAAAGGTCCCTTCAAAGGGCATCGCGATAGGCGAGGACGTCACCACCCGCTATATCATCCCCACTGGGATTGTGCTGGTGGTCCTCCTGGCCACGGCCTTCTACGTCAGAAGGGCCGCGAGCGTCAGCGTTCAAGCTGCCCAGAAGTGAAGTCTTCGAAGGCTGCCTTTGCCGCAGGATAGGGCATCTGGACGGGCGGATGCTTGAAACAGAAAGCGGAAAGGCTCGTCAGCTGCCCCGACACCCCCCTGTCCAGGGCTATCTTCGTGCCTCTTATCGCGTCGACCATCACACCTCCGCTGTCGTAGGCGTCGACTACGTGCAGCTTCACGTCCATCTTCACCGTCGTCCCCCCGAAGTATCTCCCCTTCAGCCATATGTAGCAGACCTTGTCGTTGGCCAGGAACGGGACGTAGTCGCTGGGCCCTATCCTGGTGGGCACCTCGTAGGGCGACATCGCCCTGACTGCGCTGGTCTTGCTCTCGCGCTTGTCCTTTAGCCTGCTCTCCTCCAGCATGTTGAGGAAGTCGGTGTCTCCCACGATGTTCAACTGGTAGGTCTCGTCGACCTTGACCCCCCTGTCGATGGCCATCTTGACCAGCGTCTTGTGGAGGACGGTCGCGCCCACCTGGCTCATCACGTCGTCGCCCGCGACCGGCAGTTTCGCCTTTGCGAAGCGAGACGCCCAGCTGGCGTCCGAGGCAATAAAGACGGGTATGGCGTTCACGAAAGCCGCCCCCGATTCGATGGCGCATTCCGCATAGCGGTGCGAGGCCGCCGTGCTGCCCACGGGCAGATAGTTGACGAGAATCTCGGCCCCCGACCTGTCGAGCTCCTCCACGACGTCCTCCTCGCTCTTGGCAGACAGCGGGACGACCTCCTTGAGGTACTTTCCTATGCCGTCGAGCACCGGGCCCTTCTTGACCACGACGCCGGTCTTCGGGACGTCCGCGATCTTCTGGGTGTTGTTGGGTCCCTGAAAGATGGCCTGCGAGAGGTCCTTCCCCACCTTCTTCGCTGAGACGTCGAACGCGGCCACGAACTCGATGTCCTCGGGAGTATAGCTCCCCACCTTCCAGTATGTGAGCCCCTCGTCCGGGCCTCTCTCCGAGTAGTACGTGACTCCCTGAAGCAGGGCCGATGCGCAGTTGCCCACCCCTGCGATTGCGACCTTGATCTTCGCCAAGTCGAATTATATGGGCATAAAATTGGATATTAAACCGTTCGGTCTCAGGCGCAGGCGCTGCGGAATCCTAATAATCGGACTCCTTCGAAACCGATGCATGGAGGAGCGCTCCGCCGGGGCGGTCGTTTTCATCGAGAAGCCCGAGGGAAGGAAGTACCTCCTCCTCATGAACGCAGGGAGGCTGGACTTCCCGAAGGGGAACATGGAGAAGGGCGAGAACGAGCTCGAGACAGTGATGAGGGAGGTCGGCGAGGAGACGGCTCTGAAGGACATAGACATAGTGCCCGGATTCAAGCGAATCATAGAATACTACTACCGCAGGGAGGGAAAGAACGTCCACAAGAAGGTGACCTACTTCCTCGCGCGCACGCTGACCGACGACGTGAAGATCTCCTTCGAGCACCAGGGCTTCGGGTGGTTTCCCTATCAGCAGGCGATGGTGAGGGCCTCCTACGACAACTCGAGGTCCATACTAGTCCAGGCTGAGAGCTTCCTCGGCGGCAACCCGCGGCGTCAGTCAGAACTGGACTAGGGGATGGGGGACGTCCAACTTGACGACCTTGATGTAGTAGTACCCGTGCTCGTCCGTCCTGGTGACAAAGGCAGTCTCCGAGATCTTGTCCGGGGCGTACTTCACGAAGCCCGAACCGGGCGGCTCCTCGGTGCGGGTGTAGAAGAAGATCGACGCTTCCTCGTAGTCGTCAATCCTTGCGAAGGTTCCTATGACCCACCATGAGCCGTTCTTGAAGGCGAAAAGAGGCAGCGGGGGCTCCTCGAAGAGCATCTTGTAGGTCCCGACCTTCACGAGGCTGGGAAGGTCCATCACCTCGACCGACATGAACTTGTCCCGAAAGTCCTCCTTGGGGGAGAGGGACGGGGGCATCTTGGCGACCCTGATGACCGGAGCGTAGAGATAGGTCGCGTTGTTGGCCGCAGAGACCAGCTGCACTTCCTCTCCGTCGCCCGAGTTCCTGTAGGCGAGGAACTCTCCCGTCTTGTCCGCGTCGAAGAAGTAGAAGACCGGCGTCCCCATGTAGAGGTCGGCCTGGGCCGCGATCCTCGTGGCGCCGTCGTGCTTGAACGCGAAGAGCGGGAACGGTGCCCTCTCGAGTGCGCAGGAGAGCCTGCCGAGCTCCACGAGAGAGTTCAGCTTGACAAAGCATGCGCCACCAATCTTCGGCTCGGTCTTCTTCGGCAAGTGAAGCCGTCCCGCTCCCGTGCCCGATATAAGGTTGAACGATGTTCAACCCCGGCCGGTGTCTAAAAGGCGGGCCGGCTCGACTCCCGGCGTGAGCGACTGGAGAGGGGAGACTGCGGCCGATCTGAAGGACGCGGAGACCAGACTCGAATCGCTCGCGTCCGCGATCTCGGGGGAGCCAGACGCAGCACAGCTCCGTTCGATGTGGCGCTCCTACGTGGACTTAGAGAAGTCCATCGTCTTCATCCGGGTGGAGATCGACGAGGAGAATCCAGGGAGGTTCATCAAGATCCGGGCGTACTCGGTACCGGACGAGAGGCAGGCGCTCCAATTCTCGCTCAAGAATCTCCGACGGGGGTCCGCGAGCTTCGCTGCCGGGGACTTCAAGCAGGCTCTCAAAGAGCTCCGCGAGTCGAGGAATTATCTCAGGGCGCTGCTCAGGGCCAAAAGGCTGAAGAGGGCACGGGGCGCCCGCGGTCAGAGAAAGGCCTAGGACTCGGCTTCGGGCTTCTTCTTTGCCTTGGGCTTCTTCGCTGCTGCTTTCTTCGGCTTTGCCTTCATCTCGCCCGTCTCATCCTCAGGCTTCGCCTCCGCTTCGGCGGCCTCCGGTTCCTTTGTGGGCAGGGCCTCTGGTGCTTCCGCCTTTGGAGATTCCTTCTCCTCCTCCTTCTTCCCGCCCAGCTCTATCTCTTGTAGCGTGAGGTCCTTCCCCGAAACGAAGACCCTGTAGTTCTTCCTGACCCCGTTCATGTAGAGGAACCTCTTGATGTAAGTCTTGACCTGCCTCGGGCGGACGCCCTGCCTCAGGCTCCCGTCGTCCAGCTCGATGGTGTCTCCTGAGAGGGAGGGCTTCGCGCCGACCCGGGGCTCCAGGAACGCAACCAACTCGTCGCCCTTGTTCTTCAGGGTCCCCAGGCTGACTTTCAACTTGGCGACCCCACTCGTTCCATCGGTTATAACGATTTGCGCTACTTTCCGTGCCTTCGCCTTCGTTTCTGATATGTCCTGATGGCGCGCAGCAGGTCGATGAACCGGAAGGCGGGCCAGAAGACGTCCATGAAGACGAGCTCCGAGTAGGCCCCCTGCCAAAGCAGGAATCCGCTCATCCTCTCTTCGCCGGAGGTCCTGATTATCAGGTCCGGTTCCTGGTTGGGGAGGTAGGACGTGTAGAGGCGCTTGGATATGGTGTCTTCATTGACCTCCTCGGGGTTGAGCTTGCCGCTCCTGACGTCCTGGGCCACCGACCTGACCATGTCCGTGATCTCGGCCCGCCCTCCATAGGCGACTGCGATGTTAAGGTAGTGCTCGTCGAAGGTCGCGGTCTTCTTCTCTATGGCGGTTAGGAGGTCCGTGATGGATTGCGGGAGAAGGTCGAGCTGCCCGATGGCCCGCACCCTTACCTTGTACCTCGTGATCCGCTCATCCGTCAGGAGCCTCGCGAGCCTGCCTTCAATGAGTTCGAAGAGAACTTTCAGCTCCTCCGGGGACCTGTCGAGGTTCTCAGTGGACAGGACGTAGAGGGTGACCGTCCTGACCTTCAGCTCGTGGCACCAGTCCAGGAGCTCCTCCGCCCTGTTCGCTCCCTGCTCGTGCCCGAGTCCCTGGGTCATCCCCTGGCTTGCCGCCCATCTCCTGTTCCCGTCGAGTATGATGCCTATGTGCGACGGCCTCTCGTCGCCTTCGATCTGGGACTTCAGTCTCCCTTCGTAGACTCTGTATACGCCGAGTAGGCGAAGCGCGGATTCCAGCATGAGCTACTCCGGTTCTGACCCGGCCTTCGGCCTGACCCTGGGGTAGATGGTCGTGGTCAGGGCGAAGATCGCCGCGAGCCCGATCAGGACGTAGGAGATCAGAAGGAAGGTCGATTCCGTCGTCCCCCTGATCAGGAACTCGGAGAAGGTCCTTACTGGGAGGTAGAGGATCGCGAGCATGGCCAGCACGAACCCGTCGCGCTTCCACAGGACGCTGTCTCTGGCTATGTGGGAGAGCAGCGCCCCCATTGCATAGATCGCGATTCCGGTCCAGACCAGCGCAAGGCTGCCGTTGATCAGATATCCGGCCAGCGTAGCCCCATAGACGAAGAGCGCCCCGGGCTCGGAGACGACCGCTCTGACGTAGTCCTGCGCCTGGCTCACCATGCTGCCGTACCCGCTGATGACCCCGGCGAGGACGATCAGCACGCTGGCGACCATGGTGAAGAGCCTGATGTAGCCCGTCGGCCCCCTTTGCAGGAGTCCGGCCACGGTGCGGTCGATGTTGAACCCTCGGATGAAGAAGGCCCCGCCAAGGACCAGCAGCGCAGCAAGCTCAGCTTCGAAGGTGTGCTGAGAGACTATCAGGATCCCCGCAAGTATGAAGATCAGGCCTGGGACTCCAAGGCTCCACTTTGAGTAGTGCGGGTCGAAGACCAGCATCCTCAGGTATCTTCCTAGGACCTGGTACGTCTCTTCCACGGTCTGGCTGTGCTTTACAGTGACCCTCTGGACGGAGACGATGGGCCTCATGCTCTGGATTATCGGAATGACCTGTTCGTCCTCCCCTCCGTCCGAGACTAGGATGACGCCCGCATATTGCGATGAACCAAGCACCTGGGCGACCTCCTTCCCCACCCTCCGGTCGGCCTCGAAGCCCCTGTTGGACTCGCCGCAGACCACCGCGACCTCGCAGAGGGTCCCGGCGCGAGTCAGCTCGTCGTACTTTTTGACCGCTGAGAAGATGGCATTGGCGTCCGCTTCTTCCGGGTCCGCCAGCGCGAGGCTGGTGCCGGCAGCGAGGACCGCGGCCCTTCCTACCACGGGCGTCTCGAGCTTTGTCTTGACGCCGAGGTCGTCGTCCCTGTCGACGCAGAGGACCAGGTATCGTTCCGTTTCCGCAGCCAAATCGGGTTCCGCTTGAAACGAAGGCCCTGCATACTTAAGCCTAAGGAGGCAATCGGAGCAACGTCGGACTCAGGGAAGCCTTAAGGCACGACCCCCTTCGATTAGAGCACAGAGCCTTGCAGACCGAACGACTCTGGTACAAGTCCTGGCCCGATTACCTTGCGAAGGAGGCGGCTGTCCCCCGGGAGCCGTTGCATTCCGTCCTGACGAAGACCGCGTCGACGCGCGGCCTGGCGCCCTGCCTTAGGTACCAAGGTCGCACCATGACCTATTCTCAGGTGGACGAGGTCTCCTCTCGCTTCGCTTCATCCCTTGTGGGACTGGGAGTCAAGAAGGGCGACAGGGTGGCCATCTTCTCCCCAAACACTCCCCAGTTCGTTTTCGCGTACTTCGGCATCCTCAAGGTTGGTGCGGTCGCGGTCCCCTGCAGCCCGCTCTACAAGGAGCGCGAGCTCGAACAGCAGCTCAGGGATTCAGGGAGCACAATCGTTGTCGCCGCGAACGACGTCGTCCGTGGGAACGACCTCTACTCCAGCCTGGAGAAGTGTCGCCAGAGGCTCTCCATCAGACACGTGATTACCGCGAGCGTCACCGACTACCTCCCAGGCATCAAACGGAGGCTCGCCGGGCTCGCCAAGGTCAAGGACCTGAGGAGGAGGGAGACGCACAGGTTCGTGGAGCTGGTCGAGGCTGCCCGGCCCCTCGTGGAGTTCGCCCACATCGACCCAATGGAAGACCTCGCGGTCCTCCAGTACACCGGTGGCACGACTGGGACGTCGAAGGGGGCCATGCTGACCCACCACAACTTGCTGGCAGCTGCGACGATCGGGGCCATGTCGCTCCCGCTCACAGGTGCCGACGTGTCCCTCGCCGTCCTGCCGCTCTTCCACATCTTCGGGATGACCGCGTGCCTCAACGCGCCGCTCCTCTCAGGCGGGCGGGTCGTCCTTCTTCCCAGGTTCGAGCTCAAAGAGGTAATGCGGACCATACAGAAGGAGAGGGTCACCTGCTTCTGCGGAGTCCCGACCATGTACGTTGCCATCAACAACCATCCCGAGGTCGCCAAGTTCGACCTGAAGACCGTGAGGGTCGCGTTCTCCGGCGGGGCGGCCCTGCCCGTGGCCGTAAGGAAGAAGTTCAACGCGCTCACGGGCGGCAACCTGGTCGAAGGCTACGGCCTCACCGAGACGGCGGCGGTCGGGTCGACGAACCCCTTCCAGGGGGGGCTGCCCAAGGAAGGCTCCATTGGCATACCCTTCCCCTCGACCGACGTCCGCGTCGTGGATCTCGACGACCCCTCGAAAGTCCTGGCGACCGGCGAGGTTGGCGAACTCGAGATCCAGGGCCCCCAGGTGATGAAGGGCTACTGGAACAACCCGGCAGAGACCGGTTTGGTCCTGCTCGACGGCTGGCTGCTCACCGGCGACATCGCGAAGATGGACGATGACGGTTACTTGTACATCGTCGACAGGAAAAAGGACATGGTCGACGTCGGAGGCCTCAAGGTCTACCCCCGGGAGGTGGAAGAAGTCCTGTTCGAGAGTCCGCTGGTCAAGGAGGCAGCCGTGATCGGGGTCCCCGACGAATACAGGGGGGAGTCGGTGAAGGCCTTCGTCGTACTGAAGGAAGGGGTCCCTACGGAGGGAGCCGAGGCGCAGCTGCTGGCGTTTTGCAAGGAGAGGCTCGCCAACTACAAGGCCCCCAGGACCTACGCCTTCGTCCAGGACCTCCCCAAGACCCTGGTGGGAAAGGTGCTCCGGCGCCAGCTGAAGGAGCAGGCTACCTCTCGATGACCATGGAGACTGCGTTGCCTCCGCCCAGGCAAAGGGTCGCCAGGCCCGTCCTCCCCCGGGTCCTCTTGAGGCCGTAGATCAGGGTCGTCAGGACCCTCGCTCCGCTGCAGCCGATGGGATGCCCGAGAGCAACCGCGCCGCCGCTCACGTTGAACTTGGCTTCGTCCACGCCCAGAGCCCGTCTGACCGCGATGGAAGCGGTCGAGTAGGCTTCGTTGTGCTCGAAGAGGTCCAGGTCGTCGACCGTAATCTTGGTGGCCTTCAGGAGCGCCCGGGTCGCGGGGATCGGGGCCTCCATCACCCTCGATGGCTCCAGGCCGCCGGTTCCGTAGGACCTTATCCTGGCGATGGGCTTCGCCCCGATTCTGTCAGCTGCCTCCTGGGAGGCGACGACGAGGGCGGACGCGCCGTCGCTGAGCTGTGAAGAGTTGCCCGCGGTGAGGATGCCCCCCGACTTGAAGACCGGCTTGAGCTTCGAAAGCTTCTCCATGGTGGTGTCCCCTCGAACGCATTCGTCGGTTCCGAATTCGTGAGTCTCCCCGTCCTCTCTTTCGATCTCGACCTTCACGATTTCATCGTCGAAGGCGCCCTCTTTGGATGCGCGGGCGGCCTTGGTGTGGCTGGAATACGCGAACTCGTCGGCCTCTTTCCTGCTTATCTTGAATTTCTTGGCGACCATCTCCCCAGTGACCCCCATGTGGTATCCGTGGTACGCGTCCCAGAGACCGTCGACTATCATGGCGTCGAGGAGCCTCGCGTCCCCGAACTTGATCCCCCATCGAGCCCCCTTTACCAGGTAGGGTGCGTTGCTCATGCTCTCCATTCCGCCGGCGACGACTATCTCGTTGTCCCCGGCCTTGATCGACTGGGCGGCGAGCATTACCGCTTTGAGGCCCGACCCGCAGACTTTGTTTATCGTGACAGAACCCACGTTGAAAGGAATGCCTGCTTGTATCGAAACCTGGCGCGCCGGATTCTGCCCGAGCCCCGCCGAGACTACGTTGCCAAAGAGCAGCTCGTCCACGTCGGAGGGGGGAACCTTCGCCCTGCGCAGGGCCTCCTTTACGACTACGGACCCGAGCTTGGGTGCGCTGACCCCGAGGAGGCTCTTGCCGAACTTGCCGATGGCGGTCCTGCAGGCTGAAATGATGACCGGGTCGGGCATTGTCCCGGGCGTCGACAACTGGCGATAATAAACGGCTCGATGCGCGGCGAAGTGGTATCCCTAAATACCATGTCCATTCGCCCGAATCTCACCTGTTGAAGTCCCTCTCCAAGATTTGGATGGACGGCAAGCTGGTGGACTGGGATGAGGCGAAGGTCCATATCCTCACCCACGCCCTTCACTACGGGTACGCTGTCTTCGAAGGGATTAGGTGCTTCCCCACTACCGAAGGACCCGCGGTCTTCAGGCTCAAGGAGCACATCGAGAGGTTCCTGAACAGCGCGAAGATCTACAGGATGGACCTTCGGTTCTCTGCCAAAGAGCTGACCCAGGCGTGCCTCGAACTGGTCAGAAAGAACGGCGTCAAGAGTTGTTACATCCGACCCATAGCCTACACGGGCTACGGCGAGATGGGGCTCAACCCGCTCAAGAACAAGATCGCGGTGGCGATCGCTTCATGGGAGTGGGGCCCCTACCTTGGGCAGAAGGCCCTCGACGGCGGGGTCCGCGCGACCATCTCCAGCTGGGTAAGGATCGATTCCCGTGCCCTCCCGATCCAGGCGAAGTGCGCAGCCAACTACGCGAACTCTGCGCTCGCGAAGATGGAAGCGCTCGCGGCCGGATACGACGAGGCGATAATGCTGAACAGCCACGGCATGGTGGCCGAGGGCCCAGGGGAGAACATCTTCAGGGTGAAGGACGACATCCTGAGCACCCCACCGGCCAGCTCCGGCATCCTGAGGGGGATAACGAGGGACACGGTGATCCAGGTGGCCCAGGACCTCAAGATCAAGTTCTACAGGAACGATTCCACTAAGGAAGAGCTCTACACGTCGGACGAGCTCTTCTTCAGCGGGACCGCGGTCGGCATCGCCAAGATCCGCGAAGTGGACGGGAGGAAGGTGGGGTACAACGGCTTCCCGATTACGGACAAGATAAGGAAGCTGTACGATTCGATAGTCCACGGCAAAGCCAAGAGATACTCAAAGTGGCTCACGCCCGTCAGCAGATGACCTAGGTCTTCACGAAGGTCTCGATGTCGAGCAGCGTCCCCTTCCTCTTGGCTGCTGGCTTGAACTTCGCCCTGACGCTCGACCCTATCCGCAGTCCTTTCCCTTCTGCGAAATGGACGAGGCCCCCGGTGACCCCGGCAAAGGTGACGAAGGCGAAGGTCCTGGGCTTCGAGCGCCTCCCCTGGAAATCCACATGGCTCTCCGCGAGCGCGGACACCCTGCCCGTGGGCTTCAATTCAACGTAGGACGTGATCTCGAGGAAACAGTTGGTGCAGTAGGCCCTGGGGGGCAGGTATGACCTGCCGCAGTTCCCGCACTTCGGCACCAGGATCTTCCCGCGCTGCAGGCCCCGGAGGAACCTCTCCCCTGAAACCCCGGCAGTGTATTCGTAGTGGAAGGGTATCTCGCCTTCCCAGGTCCTTTGGCGGTCGACGCTCGTGATCCTTTCTTTCATCGGCATGCTCATCGCCTCGGCCTGAAGTACACGATGTCTGTTATCGCGCCGCGTCTTTCCTTCTTGGGCTTCCAGACCGCCTCGACCTTCATCCCCACGGTCACCTTTCGCGGGTCCACCTCGCCGAGGAGGTGCAGGATGCCCATCCCCTTTGAGGCGCCGTCTATCTCTATGACAGAGACCACCACCGGAGTCCTCCTTCTGCTGGCGTCGTTGTTGACGTAGCTGATTGAATACGTGTTCACCTTCCCTGTGTCTCGGACGCGGACCCACCTGTCCGTCGACCTAAAGTCCTCCTCGCAGTACATGCGCGGTGGGATAAGGATGCGGCCGCACTTGTCGCATTCCCTGGCCCAGAGCTGTCCTTCCTTGAGCCCTTCGAGGAACCTGCTGATGGCGACCCCCGAGGTGAACGAATACCTTAGGACAGTCTCGTAGCTTGAGAACAGGAACTTGCCGGCCTCAATCTCCTTGAGGTCCATCTCCGTGCCCGGGTACTTCCTTATCCTGGAGCTCACGCCCGCTTCACTCCCGCCCGCCTGCGCATTTCAAACTTTTCCACCTACCGCGATCGTCTTCGCGAGCCTGGAGTAGTAATCGACCGATTGGGGGTCGGCCAGGGACCCGATGTTGACCGCCTTCATGGGGTCAGCCCCCAGGAGGATCCTCTTGATGGGGACCTCTAACTTCTTGCCGTTGATGGTCCTCGGTATGCTCGGCGCCTCGACGACCCTGTCCGGGACGTGCCTTGGGGAAAGGTCCCTCCTGACCTTTTCCTTGATTCTCCGTTCTAGGTCATCGTCCATCTTCACCCCTTGCCTCAGGCAGACGAAGAGGAGCACGTCGCCTTGTCCCCCGCTCCCCAGGTCGACGGCCAGGGAGTCAGCCACCTCCGGCAGTGCCTCGACGACCCTGTAGATCTCGCCGGTTCCGATTCGCACGCCCATCCTCTTTATCGTCGCGTCCGATCGCCCATGGATGATGCAGGTGCCCCTGGGCGTTACCTCGAACCAGTCCCCATGCCTCCAGACGCCAGGGAAGTCGTCGAAGTAGCTTTCCCGGTAGCGGGCGCCGTCGGGGTCGCCCCAGAAGTACAGCGGCATGCTCGGCAACGGCTCGGTGAGGACGCGCTCGCCGGTCTTCCCGACTACAGATGCCCCCTTTTCGTCGAAGGCCTCCACCTTCGCCCCCAGGCATCTGCACTGGATCTCCCCTGCGTAGACCGGGAGCACAGGACAGCCTCCGACGAACGCTGTGCAGAGGTCGGTGCCTCCGCTTATCGAGGCAAGCCAGACGTCGTCCTTTGCCTCTGCGTAGACCCAGGAGAAGGCCTCGGGAGAAAGGGGCGACCCGGTGGAACCTATGCATCTCAGGGCACTCAGCCTGTGGGTGCTCCGTGGTGAAACCCCGGCCTTCATGCAGAGGCCCAGGTGGGCCGCGCTGGTCCCGAGAATAGAGGCCCCGGTCCTCTCGGCGAGCGTCCACAGGGCGTTCGCATCCGGATACGACGGGCTCCCATCGTAGAGCACCACGGTCGCGCCGAGTAACAGTCCTCCGACCAGATAGTTCCACATCATCCAGCCGGTCGTCGTGTACCAGAAGAAGCGGTCGGAGGGGCGGACGTCGTTGTGAAGTGAGAGGGCCTTGAGGTGCTCGACGAGTATGCCCCCGTGGCCGTGCACAATGGGCTTTGGGAGGCCCGTCGTCCATGACGAGTAGAGGATCCAGAGGGGATGGTCGAAAGGGACCTGCTCGAAGGTCTGCGCCGAACCCCGCCCCAGAAGCTCATCCCAGTCTGCGGCGCCTTTCAGCGACGAAGGCGCCCGGCCCCCGGGTAGGATTACGGTCCTCTCCAGGGAAGGGAGGGATGCCGCCACTTCAGCAACTCCTTCGCCCCTCTCGAAAAGCCTCCCGCCGTAGGAGTAGGAGGTGGAGGCGACGAGCACCTTCGGGGCTATCTGGCTGAACCTGTCTTTCACGCTCGGCGCCCCAAAGTCCAAAGAACAACTAGACCAGACGGCCCCGATGCTGGCGGCCGCCAGGAAGGAGACCAACGCCTCAGGCACGTTTGAGGCGTAGGCCGCGACCCTGTCCCCCCTGCCAACGCCCGCGTCTTTGAGCCATGCCGCAACCGAGGAGACCTGTCTCCTGAGCTCCTGCCAGCTCATCTCCCTGACTTCTCCAGCTTCATTGAGCGACATCAGCGCAGGGCCCGGGCCATCGGCCGCGTTCAGGACCCTCTCCGCATAGTTCAGACGGGTTCCCTCGAACCAGACTGCGCCCGGCATCTTTCTTTCTCGGAGGACCCGCGCGTAGGGGGCGCTCGACTTCAGGCGATGATGGCTCCAGACCGCTCCCCAGAAGCCTTCGAGGTCCTCGACGGACCACCTCCAAAGCTGGTCGTACTCCGAGGCGCCGAGCGCAGTCTTCCCCAAGGATTCCGCGAACCGGGCCACGTTCGTCTCCGCTTTCCGCTTCTCGTCTGGCTCCCACAGCGGAGCCTTGCCATCCGAAGCCAAGGCCTACCTTCTCATCGTTATCACGGTCCCCACCTGCAGCAGGTCGCCCCAGGCCTGGGCGAGCCCTCTGTTGACCTCCTTCTTCACCTGCCTCTTGCCGGCCTCGCCTCGGAGCTGCCAGAAGAGCTCGCAGACCTTCATGGTCCCGGCGGCAGCGATCGGGTTCCCGACACCGAGGAGGCCGCCCGACGGGTTCACGGGCAGGTCCCCGTCGCGCTGGGTCACTCCCTCTCGGGTGAGCTTCGGGGCTTCCCCCTTGTCAGCCAGGAGGACTCCCTCCAGGTGATGCAGCTCTTTGTAATCGAATGGGTCGTAGACCTCGGCGAAGTCGATTTGTTTCCTGGGGTTGTCGATCTTCGCCATCTTGTAGGCCATCCTCGCTGCCTTCTCGACATACCTCGGGTAGTACAGGTCCCTGTTGGTCCAATACTGGGTGTCGACGTTCCAACCAACTCCGTCGACCCAGACCGGGTCGTCGGTGTACTTCCTCGCCACTTCCTCGGAGACCAGCATTACTGCTGCTGCGCCGTCAGAGGTGGGCGAGACGTCGAGCCTCTTGACTGGCAGGCATATGGGTTCGCTCTTCATCACGTCGTCGACCGTTATCCGGGCCGGCAGCTGAGCGCAAGGATGGTCCATGGCGTTCCCCTTGTTCTTGACAGACACCAGCGCGATGTCCTCCTCCGTCACTCCATGGACGTGCATGTACCGCCTCATCTCAAGCGAGAAGATCCAGAGCAGCGTGACGCCCAGGGGCCTTTCGAGTGTATGGTCGAAGATGCTCCAGAAGGCGTACTGAGGATGGGGGCGAAGGGGGGACATCTTCTCCTCCCCGACCACCAGGCAGCTGTCGAAGAGACCCGAGGCGACGTGCCACCAGCCGGCCACGGGTGCGAAGACCCCTGTCCCGCCGCCCACGTAGACCCTGCTGTACGGTTTGTCCGTGCCGCCCGCCCCGTCCATCAGGTAGTCTCCCTTCATGTGGATCCCGTCGAAGGCGTCGGGAGCTGTTCCCATCACCACGGACTCCACGTCCTTGATCTCCATGCCGGCCGAGTCGAGCGCCATCCTGCTCGCCTCGAACGACAGCTCCCTCCCGGTCTCCAGCATCCTCCTTCTGAACTTGGTCATGCCGGCGCCTATCACCGCGACTCTTCTCATGCCCTCAATTCCCCACCGAGAGGGCTATCGCGGCCCCTGCGCCAGTCGGGTTGCCTCTCCAAGAACTGGCGAAGGCCCTGCCGACGCCTTTCGCCTGATTTCCGCCTGCGGTTCCCCTGACCTGGAGGACGCATTCCAGGACCTTGTGCGACCCGGTCGCCTCGATCAAATGCCCGGTCCCAAGTGAGCCTCCGCTCGGGTTGAGCGCCGTCCCTTCCTTCAGCATTCCCATGACTCCTACCTTGCTCACTCCCATCGACATCAGGTGCTGAACCAGCTTGAAGGAGTATGAATCGTCGACCTCGAGGACGTCGAACTGGGAAAGGTCTCTGAGCCCCGACTGCTTCATCACGGACCGGTAGGAGTCTTGCATGTATCTGGCTGTCTTGACGCCGCCCGCCTCGAACCATGGGGTCGCAGAGCGCCACGACAGCCCATCGATGAATACGCCGTCCTTGCGGTGCCTCTTGGCCCAGCTTCCAGAGGCGAGTACTATCACGACTGCAGCCTCTGCGAACTCGGGCCTGTCCAGCCTTCTCAAAGGCAGCGCCAAGGGCTCGGAAGAGTCGATCTCCTCCAACTCCAGCGTAGCGCCGTAGCTCGCTCGTCCGTTGCGCATGGCCTTGCGCTTCGCGGATCTGACGACCTGGCTGAGTTCCCCTCTCTTCGTCCCGGTCTCCTCCATGAACGAGCTCATTTCCAGCCCTGCGAGAACATCGGAATTCGCCCCCGTGGCCCTGTGAAATACTGGGTCAAGGGCGAGGTTCTCGACCGCGGTCTTGTCCAGGACGTCGGCCACCTTGCTGTGGGCTTCGACCGCGACGACGTCCGCGACGCCGGACCTGATGTGCATGATGGCATGCCCGAGGCCCACGATCCCGTCGGCCGGAACCGTGCAGACCGGCCTCCCAGCTCCGCCGAGTTGGTCGGGGACCATTTCATCAGCTATGCTCCAGCCCTCCCAGAGGTCCTCCGTGCATGAAATGAACGAGCCGATGTCTTTCCTCGGGTCCACCCCGGCGTCATGGTACGCCTTCGAAGCCGCCTCGTACATCAGCTCCCTGGTCGAGAGGTCGGTTATCGACGGCCTGAAGCCCTCGAACCCGACTCCTATGATTTCTACCCGTTCGACCACGGCGTCGGTCCCACACGGACGATGATATTATTGGTTTCTCGGGTTACGTAATTGGGCGCACGATGAAGATGGCCACGTCCCAGACGAAATGGCTCGTCGTGCTCGCGGTGAGGCCTCTGCCATAGCGGTAGGTCAGGCCCCAGACCAGGTCCGCCACGAAGGTGGTCGCCACCCAAAGCGGGTTGAAGGTGGCTGCGTGGAGCCCAGCGTCGAGGAGCGCGACCGCCGGGGCGGCGCCCACTCCCAAGCGAGGCGAGAGTCGGGCTTGGACCACCCCCCGGAGGAGCGACTCGTACCCCAACGAATCGAAGAGCAGGATGAGGCCCTGCAGCGCGAGGGGGTTGGACGGCGAAGCGATCAGCCCGTAGATCGCGGACTCGGCGGCTGGGTCCAGGCCCAGGGGCTTCAAAGCCACGATGGCTGCGTTGCCCGCGTAGAAGACCCCATACAGAAGGGCTGCCGAGAGCAATCCGATTGCAATGGACCTGGGTTTCAGCACGGATGGCTTGCCGTAGGCCCCGGCCGAGTACGCAGCCGCTGCCATTGCTGACGTCACAACGAAGGTCCCAACGACGAAGTAGCGGGGGGGCAGCAGGAAGAGCCCGACCATCGAGACCCCTGCCGCAGCCACCAGGGCGGCGCTCCATCTTGCCGAGTTCCCGGCCGCGGGTTCAGCCAAGGACAAGTCCTGCGGCCAGGAGACCCGTAAAGATCGTCGACTGCAAGAACGCAAGGCTGGTCCTCCGCCCGTACTCCGGGGGGGTCCTGACGGCCCCGCGGAGGTCCGCCAGCTTGAAGAACAACGGAAGGCCCCCGAGTGCGAGGAGCCCCAGAGTCGGGGCTATCTGGACTGCGACCATCGCGGCGACCATCAAATAGGCGGCGGCGCCCAGGAGAGTCAGGAGGATCGAGGCCCTCCTCCTGCCGAGGACGACGGTGAGCGACCTCTTGCCTGACTGCAGGTACACATCGTAGAAGATCTGGTCGTGGGAGATCAAGACTGACACGGTCATGAGTCCAGTCGGGACAGCGACGAGGACGGGCAGCGCCGAGAGGTGGCCCGCCATGACATAGTAGGCCCCCAGTGCGGGTATCGGGCCGAAGCCCAGGAGGATCGAGAGCTCGCCCAGCCCGAGCCCACGGTAGTCGAGGCGGAGGGGCGGGGCAGTGTAGAAGTAGCTCAGAATGATTCCGGGCAGCGCTATTGCCAGCGCGTACCATCCTACGACAAAAGAGAGTGCGGCTCCGATGGCCAGTGAAGCACCGTACAGCATGTACGAGACCTTGAAGGCGTCCCCGAGGGTCAAGGAACCCCTCGGAATCGGCTTCCATCCCGGCGCGTCGGGCGGGAACATCTTCTCAGCGACTGCGTCCGTCCCGTTCACGTAGTCATAGACGTCGTCGATGGCGTTCGCGGCCAGGTGCAGGCAGACTGCCCCCAGCGCCACGAGGAGGAAGAGCGAAGGAGAAAAGGCTCCGTCCACGTGCCATGCCAGGGCAGCCCCAAGGACCACCGGGGCTATCATGATAGGAGTGAACTGGGCCCTGACAAGCCTCGGGATGAGCCGGACCTTTTCGCCGCCCAACGTCCGCACTTACCTAGGCGCCAGCGTCGACATCGCGTACTCTACGTTTCCGATGGGCATGAGAATGGGGAGCGTCACCCCGACGTCCAGATATTCTTTGACGCGGTCTCGGACGTGGTCTTCGTCTCCCACTACAGCCAGCGCATCGATCGCTTCGTCCGGGATGAGGCGTTTCGCCTCAGCCACGTCGCCGCGCTTCCAAGCCTCCTTCATGGGAGCGAGCCTCACCTCGGTCACTCCATATGGTAGCAGCGCTTCGGGCTTCACGACGTCGGAAAGTTGGTAGACGAAGAAGTAGTAGTTCCTGACCGCCTCCTTCGCCTTGGCCGGGTCAGGGTCGACGGAGGTCATCATGTATGAGGCGCGCTCGACCTTCCTACCGCTTCTGGCCTCGCCAGAAACGACGTTCCCTATCATGGCCTTCGTCACTTTGACTGTGCTCAGGGCCGGGGATAGGATGACCCCGTCGGCGACCGTCGCCGCGTAGGATTGCGTCTTCGGCGACATCGAAGCCAGGAAGACAGGGATCTGGCGCTCGACCTTGAATCCTAGGGTGAGGTTGTGGACCTTGAAGAACTCGCCCTCGTACTCGACCTTCTCCCCGCTCCAGACTCTTCTCACGACCTCCAGATACTCCTTCATCCTTCTGAGGGGACGAGTCTTCTCCACTGGGAAGATCTGCTGTCCTATCAGAGGGATCGTAGGGAAGCTGCCAAGCCCGAGCCCGAAGATGACCCTTCCTCCGGACAGCTCGGAGAGCGTAGCGAATGTCGAGGCAGCGGCCACCGGGTGGCGAGTGAACGTGTTCATGATCCCAGAGCCCACGCGGATCGTTTTGGTCGCGGAGGTCATGGCCGCGATGTAGGTTACCACGTCGCGTTGGAAGAGGCTCTCGTGCATCCACATCGAGTCGTATCCCAAGGCTTCCGCCTTGACCGCGAGTCCGGCCATCTCCCGTGCGCTCATGACAGGGTTGAAGCCGAGCGCTAGCTTCATCGATGCACGGGCGCGGCGTTCGCGCTTTAAGGCTTTGAGCGGGCTTCGCGGACGTCAAGCAGCCCCAGGACCCGACCTATGTCCGCCGCGGATTCCAGCTGCCACAGCGACTTCAGGGCTTCCCGGGCACGGTCTTCGCCCAGCTGTCTCCTCGTGAGGCCCATGAACTTCGACTCCACCTCGCGCACGGACATCGGGTTCTTCGGGTGCCCCCTCGGGACCGCGACCTCAGCCGAGGCGGATCCGCCACCGACGAAGCCGATGGTGACCCTGTTCGGCATGCCCCCTAGGGGGTACATCGCAGTGAGCCTGCGGTCTTCTTTCACCCTGACTTTCTTGACCATCCCCAAGTTTCGAGGGTCCCCCAGGTTCTTCTCGGAGTAGGTCGAGTTGTCGATGATGCCCTTGGCAAGTGCCATTCCCACGATGTACGGTAGGCTGTGGTCCGCAGTCTCCTTGGTCTTGGGCTTCCACTTCTCTCTCCCGGCAAGTATGGTATATCCGGCTTCATGGGTCTGGACGAGGACCGAAGCGATGGAACCGATGTCCTCTACCTTCTTCCTCAGTTCGAGGGCCGCCCAGATCGCTGTCTGGGCGTGGTACTCGGCCGGCCAGAACTTGATGTAGGTGTCGTTGACCCTGTAGGGCACCCTTCCGCCGCCGAAGCGGGAGACGTCGAGCCTGAACGGGCCTGAAACCTGCTTGAAGAATCCCATCTCGCCTTCGAAGATCGGCGCGGGTCCGGTGAACCCTTCCCTGGCCAGGAGCGCGGCGAAGACGCCGTTCCTTGCCGCGTTGGCGAAGGACGCGCCCTTCCACATCGAGAGGTCGCCTGCCCTCACCTGCCTCATCGCGATGTGGGAGTTGAGGGCGATGTTCACCGCCTGCGTCGCCTTCCCCAGCTCAAGCCCCATCAATTTCGCAGAGGCCAGGGGCGTAGAAACGAGCCCGTAGTTGACATGGTCCCAGCCCCTGTGCCTGATATCTGCGGCGTCGCAGAGCCTGCACTGAACTTCGTAGGCTGCGACCGCAGCGGCGATGAGCTCCTTCCCGCTGGCCCTCTCTGACTCTGCGACCGCGAAGACCGCACCAAGATTGTCGCTCGGATGGGCAGGCTCTTTGGACAGGTACGTATCGTTGAAGTCGAAGTATCTGATCATGAGCCCGTTGACGAAGGCGGCGAGGTCCGGGGACGCCGAACTGGCCGTCCCAAGTATCGTAGACGGCCCCTTTGGTGACATGTAAGCGACGGCCCTCCTGGCTTCGGCGACGGGCGGCGCCCCGCAGGCCCCTATGGCGCACCCCAGCGCATCGATGACCCTGACCTTCGTCGCCCTCACCGTGCCCGCGTCGAGGTCGGAATATCTCAGAGAGAGGACGTAACGGGCCAGGCGGGCGGCAAGTGTCATGCGGCCGCCATCGGGGGCTCTTCTTTTAGAATTTCTCATCTCTCACAAGAACCATTAAATCACTCGGAGCGAGGGCGCGCACGAAAGTCCGATGGTGCTTTTGACGTCCGAGCATCGCCTGCTGTTGAAGTCCAACTACGCCCAGCACGAAGTCTATGCGGAGTTGCTCGGTGCGCTGGGGGCGTTCATGGAGGAGAAGGTCCTTCCCCTCTCCCAGAAGTTCGACGATGGGTCCGCGAAGATGGATTCGACCAGGGCGCGGCTCCTCGAGCAAGGATTCTGCCAGATCGGCTACCCGAAGGAGTACGGGGGCCTCGGGTTGCCCTTCGGCGTCTATGTCCTCGCTGCAGAGTTGGCAGGGTACGCGGACGCTGGCATGGCGCTCAGCGTCGCGATTCACAACACGGCGGCCGAAGGGATCTTCCAGTTTGGCAGCGAAGACCAGAAGAGGAAATACGTGTCCGACATCATCTCCGGGAAGAAGGTCGCGTCATTCAGCCTCACGGAACCCACCTCTGGTTCGGACGCTAAGACCATGGCCACGAAGGCGAAGAAGACTCCTCGGGGCTACATGATCAACGGTTCAAAAGCCTTCATCACCAACGCGGGCGAGGCCGATGTCTACTTCGTCTTCGCAGCGACCGAGAAGGGCCCGTCGAGCTTCATAGTCGAGAGCCCGAACCCCGGAATGAGCTTCGGGGAGGACCTCCCCAAGCTTGGGATGCGCGGGTCCAGGACCTCGGAGGTGAGGTTCGTCGACTGCGAGGTCCCGGCCGACGCCCTTGTCGGGGAGGAGGGCCAGGGGTTCGAATATGCGAAGAGGATGCTCAGCGGCAGCAGGATAGTCATGGGGTCGCTCTGCGTGGGCGTAGCGCGGGCAGCCTATGACAAGGCCCTCTCATACAGCAAACAGCGCAGGGCCTTCGGCTCGCCCATCTCGGACTTCCAGCTCACCAAGGAGAAGATCGCAGACATGAAGACAGGCATCACGGCTGGAAGGCTCCTGTGCATGCACGCCGCTCGGGCGAGGGAAGGCTCGGTGGAGTACTCTTCCGAGGCTGCCCAGGCCAAGGTCTTCGCCACCGAGATGGCGGTAAGGGTCTGCGACATGGCGATACAGGTCTTCGGCGGGCATGGATACACGACCGAGGACGTTCACAGGCACTGGAGGGACGCCCGCCTCCTGACAATAGGAGAGGGTACTTCAGAGGTCCTGCGGCTGCTGATAGCGAGCAGGGAACTGGCGCGCTCCGCATGAAGCTGGCCGTCTGCGTGAAGCACGCGGTCGACGAGACGGAGCTCAAGGTGGATTCCAGCGGGAGGCCCCTGATTGAAGGTGCAGCATACAAGATGAGCACCTTCGACAAGAACGCGGTGGAGGAGGCCCTGAGGATCCGCTCATCCGTGGGAGGAGAAGTCACTATTCTGACCGTGGGACCGCCGGAGGCAAGGAAGACGGTCAAAGAGGCCCTCGCCATGGGCGCCGACAAAGGTGTCCTGATCATCCCGGGCACTGCGACTGGAGACTCCCTCCGAACGGCGGGACGGCTGGCGGACGCGATCCGCAAGGACGGGCCCTACGACTTCGTCATCTGTTCCGAAGGGTCCTCGGACACATACACTGGCCAGGTGCCGCCGATGCTGGCGGAGCTTCTAGGCGTGCCCTACGTGGGCTACGCAAGGAAGGTCGAAGCCAAGGATGGAGGCGTTGTTGCTGAAAGGGCCCTGGAGGACAGCGTGGAGACAGTCGAGGCCCGGACGCCCCTCGTCATCGCGGTCGTCAGCGAAATCAACGAGCCAAGATACCCTACGCTCATACAGATAATGCAAGCAGCCAAGAAGCCCATCGAGGAGAGGCGCCCGGACGAAGCGGGGAGCGCCGAGTCCCGCTCAGCCCCCACGGTCGTCTCCATGTCCGCACAGCAGGCCGCCCGGAAGCACCTGATCATCGAGGGTTCCCCCGGCGACGCTGCGAGGAAGCTTCTTGATGCATTGCGAAAGGAAGGCGTCCTCTGATGGATGAGCCAGCGGTCTGGGCCTACTCGGAGGTCGAAAGCCTAGCCAACGAGGTCTCGGGTGCGTCGGAGAGCGTAGCCACCCAGCTGGGAGCCCGGTCCGAGGTCGTAGAGCTGGGTCAGCTGCGCGGTTCCGTCCAAGCTTCGGGGGGCAAGCTGCTCCTGAAGAGCGGGTCCGGACCGGGGTTCTCCTCTGAAACTGCGGCCGAGGCCCTTCGCCGGGCCGCCGAGAAGCTCCGGCCGACTGCGATTCTCGTGGGTTCCACCAGGGACGGGAGGGAGGTCGCGGCTAGGCTGGCTGCCAAGCTCGGGGTAGGCTGCATCTCAGACGCTGTCAAACTTACCGCCCATGGGGACACCCTGACAGCGGAGAGAAGCGCCTACGCAGGAAGGGTCCTCGCGACCATCGAGTGCAAGTTCCCGAACGTGGTCACCGTGAAGCCGGGTCTCTTTGCCTGGGGGACCGGATCCTCGGACAGGGTGGAGGAGTTCGACGTGGGAGACCTGCCGGGCACGACCAGGAGGACGGGGAGAGTCAAGAAGGAGGCCGGGGCCGTCGACCTGAAACAGGCGAAGCTGATCGTCTCCGCGGGCAGAGGCGTTAGGAAGAAGGAAGACCTGGCCATGCTCGGCGACCTGGCCAAGCAGATGGGAGGCGCCCTCGGATGCTCGAGGCCGCTCTCCTCAGACCTGGGCTGGCTGCCGGAGGAACATCACATCGGATTGACAGGGTTGACCGTCCGGCCCGACTTGTACATCGCAATCGGCATATCGGGGCAGCTGCAGCACGTGGCGGGCATGAAGGACTCAAAGATCGTAGTGGCGATAAACACTGACAAGGACGCCCCGATCTTCCAGTCTTCAGATTACGGGATTGTCGGCGACCTCTACCAGGTCGTCCCTGCGCTCAGTTCGGCTCTCTCCGGGACCAAGAGGGCCTGACGCATCTTCTGGAAAATTCGAACCGAACAAGTCTTTAAGCCGACCTACCTCGGTCCCGCTCAATGGCGGACACGGGGGCAGTCTACCTTGTCGCCTACGGCGGGTTTCTCGCGAGCCTCCTTGCAATCTCGTATGCGATCCTTTCCCAGGCCAGAAGGGCCGGGGTCCCGCTCGGCATCGGAAGGATCCTGGCCCTCACCAAGGACGAGCTCCGCCGCCTCCTTACTTTCGACGCCGTCTTCCTGATGCACATCTCCATAGCGGCAGGGGTGGGACTTTCCATCGCCATCTTCGTCCTCGACCCCGTCTTGCAGTACCTGCCGTTGCTGAAGCCCCTCCTTCTCCTGGCCTCGTTGCCCCTCGTCGTGGGCCTCGCCGCTGCCTTCGTATGGAGGATTCAGCGGTTCGTCAGGAGCAAGAAGGTCGAGAAGGAACTCCTCCGCGTGGAGAAGGGGGTCTCCTCCGCCTCCACTCTGCTCCAGGTCGTGCTGATGCTCGCCATCGCGCTCACAGCCTCCGAGCTCGTCATCGCTTGGATTGCCGGGGCTTCGACGTATGGGGCGGGCCTCGGCATAGCAAGGAACATGCTAGTGGCGGCCTACTATGCCAAGCCCACTGTCAACCTGGTCTCCACCTTCGACAGACCCCTCCCCTCCATTCGGGCACCCTTCAGCCTGGCCGACGTGGTATCGGGGAAGGCCGACGCTGCCGAAGTGAAGTCCGGCGTGGGGAAGCTCTCAGAGTTCGAGCCCTACGAACATCTCTCCTTCGATTCTTGTGTGGAGATAGGGGCCTGCGAAGCTGCGTGCCCGGCCACGGCCGCCGGGAGACCGCTATCTCCAAGAGTCCTGGTAAGAAAGCTCAGCCTGCTCTCAAGTACGGAGGGGCTGGCCGCAGACCCGCTGTCCGCAGTCGATGAGGACGAACTGTGGTCCTGCACGTCTTGCGGGGCGTGCGTGAGCAGCTGCCCGGTCAGCGTCAAGCACCTCGACATAGTCTACGACCTGAGGCGTGAGCTCGTGGGAAGGTCGAAGCTCGACAGGGAAAAGACCGGCATGCTCCAGAACCTCGCGCAGGCCCAGAACCCCTACGGCCTGAAGCAGTCGACCAGGGGAGACTGGGCAGCGGGCCTAGGGATACCACCTCTCGCATCCAACCCCGGCGCGGAGTACCTGTTCTGGGTGGGGTGCGTGGCCTCATTCGACCAGAGGGCGCAGGGTGTGGCGAAGGCGATGGCCAAGATCCTCGGCAAGGCCGGCATCTCGTACGCGATCCTGGGAAGCGAGGAAATGTGCACGGGCGACCCTGCCCGCAGGTTGGGTGAGGAAGGGC
>JACQFO010000098.1 GCA_016200025.1 Nitrososphaerota archaeon | reverse complement strand
GGCTACCTTTCGCCCTCGATGTACGGCTTCAGCGGCGTCTTCGCATTCATTCCAGTAGCTTTCGTCATCCTACTCGTCCTGAGCTCTGATACGGTTCGCGGTGCCGCTTCGAGTAACCGCCGCAACACGAGGGACTCGGTGAAAAGAGATGGTCGCAGTGGCTGACCCCTTCGCTCCTCAATTCCTGATACTCCTCGGGATAGACATTTTCCTCGGGGGTAGCATATTGACAGCAATGCTTGACGATGCCTTCCCAGACGCGATGCCTTACATCCTCGACTTCGGTAGCTTGATTGGTCTCTCCCAACTGCTCATGGGGCCCCAATACTTGGCAGGTTTCTCGATTGAAATTCAGTTCTTCTATTCCACGGGCTACGCGGTGATTTCCCTCTCGAGCGTTATTGGGCTGAACATGTATCTCTACTTCCTCAAGAAAAGACACATTGCGGGAATAATCTTCGCCATGGTAGGCACGATACCATCATTCTTGATAACGTCATTTTTCATAAGTGCCTTCATCAACGGTGTTCCGGTCACGCTGCCAGACTTCCCTTTGATTTCCTGGGACTTTGTTTACTTCGGACTTGCTGTTTCTACGATTCTTCTGCTCCTAGGGCTATTCTATACGGTAACCAGAAGGTCAAAAGTAGATTAAACAAAAACTAGGCACGGAGCGGGAGCAAGAAGGATTTATCGTCTCCCCTGGGTCGTTCTGAAATAACTAGAATATCTTTGCTGGCCGAAAAGAGACTGAAATCAGGTTGGCTGTGGACCGGGGGGGATTCGAACCCCCAACCTCCCCCAGTCTGGATTTCTTTGCCAAGGGGCTGGACGACTCCTCTGTATCCTACCAGACTAGACTACCGGCCCGCGGATTCGCGACTCGTCAACTTGTCTCTTTAAGCCTTATTTGCGCCAGTGATACTCATCGCGATGTTGTCCGTCTCGATTGACGACTTTTCAAAGATTGACATGCGCGTCGGCAAGATAGTATCCGTAGAAGACATACCTGCGGCCCGCGGACCGATGTACAAGCTGGTGGTCGAATTCGGGGAAGGCGCTACGAAGCAATGTGTCGCAGGCATCAAGAGCTCCTACCCTAGGGAGGAACTCCCAGGACGATTCGTTGTTGCCGTTGTAAACCTCCAGCCCAAGTCCGTCGCCGGCGTCCTATCCGAATGCATGCTCCTTGCGGCTTTCAACGAAAACGAAATCTCACTGTTGAAACCCGATAGGGAACTGTCGGCCGGCACCAAGGTCGGATGAATCTAAAGACCTGACAGGCCTCCAAGTCTGTAGATCACCATGAATTCCGATGAGTTCAAACGAATGCGGTGGCCGGGATTTGAATTCTCGAGCCATTGTTCATGGCTACCCGAGTTAGTAGCGTGGCAGGCTACTGTCCTGGACTAGGCTAGACGACCACCGCACCCAGACCGTGGCTTTCATGGGGTGGATATGAATCTTGAGAGTTACGAGTCAGTTCGGATCACTCCATGCTCACCTACGGGGCGCCCTTCCGACCTTCGGTTTCGTGCCCTGCCTACCGAGGAACCCGCCCACCATATAGGTCAACGCGGTGGCAGCCACGACTTCGGACTTCCCTGTCGGGTCGAGGCTAGGTGCCAGCTCAACAATGTCCGCGCACATCACCTTCCTCTTCCCGCCGAAGTAGAGCGCCATCTCGAACAGGTCGCGGGCCTCCATCCCTCCAGCGCTCGGAGCGCTCACCCCAGACACATGAACCAAGTCCACAGCGTCGAGGTCCACGCTGAAGTAGACGCCGTCCGCCCCCTTTGCAGCTATCTCATAGGCCTCCTTGGCCACCTCTCGCGCACCCCTCCTCCTCACATCGTCCGCAGTAAAGACGCTCGCCCCGAGTTCGCCTGCCTTCATGACATACTCCTTCGAATTCAGGAATCCGTGGACCCCGACCTCCGCGACCCTCTTCCCGTCGAGGCCTTCGAGCGCCTCGATGGCGAGCCCGTAGGACGAACCGCTGGTGGGCCTCCCCCCAATCCTGCCCCTGAGGTCCAAATGAGAATCGACGACCACAAGCCCGATCTTCCTGAACCTCTGCGAGTAGGCCCTCAGGGCTGGTAACGAGAGGCTGTTGTCCCCTCCCAAGACGACCATCATAGAACTCTCATCCAGGTTCGCCCTTACCTCATCTTCGACAATCTTGTGCGCAGCCGTCACCTCACCACCCTCTACTACGACATCCCCAAGGTCGAAGACCCTTGCCCCTTCGAGGCCGATGCCCAACTCCACGTTGTAGTTGGAAAAAGCCATCAGAGCGGCTCTGATCGCCCCCGGTCCGCCCGCCGCGCCCTTCCTCCCCAGCACCGCTCCATCGAAAGGCACCCCGAGCAGGTTTACGGCATTCGCGGCTCCTTTGCTCGCCTGCCGGATCACCCCAGCGAGCCTGCGGTCGTGGGGGTCGTGGTAGCGCGCCTTGGGATACTCTGCCGGACGTCTCAACGACCCAACTCGGCCCCAAGTCGAGATAAACGTATGTCGAGGATATTAATCGCGAAGCCGGGGGTTGAACGAATGGTCCTGACGCTCGACGGCAACTCCCTGACCCTCGAGTCGGCGGTGAAGGTCGCCGAGAAGGGCGCGGCGGTCAAGGTGGGTGCCCACAGCCTCAAACGCATGCAGAAGCTCCGGTCCATGCTCGAGGCGAAGCTCGGCCGCGGGGAGGTCATCTACGGAGTCAACACCGGGTTCGGCTCTCTATCTGACAAGTCAGTCCGCCTCGGGAACCTGAAGGAGCTTCAGCTGAACCTCGTCCGCAGCCATGCGGCTGGCGTCGGGGACCCGATGCCCACGGAAGTCGTCCGGGCCGCGATGCTAATCCGCCTGAACAGCCTCCTCAAGGGCAACAGTGCAGTCAGGCCGGCCCTCGCAGAGCTCCTGATGGGGATGCTCAACAAGGGCGTCACCCCATTGGTCCCAGAATTCGGGTCACTCGGCGCCTCCGGGGATCTCGTCCCGTCTGCGCACATGGCACTGACAATGATCGGGGAGGGCAAGGCCTACAGACGGCGCAAGCTCATGGACTCCCACAGGGCCTTGGCTGCTTCC
>JACQFO010000097.1 GCA_016200025.1 Nitrososphaerota archaeon | reverse complement strand
CCTTTGCCCGTAGTTTCAACCGCCGTGAGAAAATGGGATCAGCACCACTTTTTCCCCGTTCCGGACCGTCCTGCCCGCCGATGCTGGGACGAAGGCCTCACCGTCTGAGATCATCATCAAGGTGTTGTATTTCGTGAAACCAGGGTCCTTCTCCAACGACCTCGACCTGAGAAGATCGATTATCTCTGAGGCTTCAAGCTCGTCCCCGTCGAGTTGGCAGTCCTTGGTACCCATGCTGGTGCCTATGTGGCCAAGGCATCTGACGTTGATCAATCGGAGTCCAGGAACAGAAGCCTTTCCTTATACCTTCTTCCTTCGTACATGAAGTTCGCCGGGCTGAGTCTGCCCCCTGAAGATGGAACCTTTTCCATCAGGGCCGCGGCTGAAGCGGAGTTCAGGTCCTTCACCGGGAAATTGATCGCCACTGGCCTTGGGTCGAGCGCGTGCATCGACGTTTTGCAGGGGAAGAGCTCGCCGCTGCGTCCCGCGGCGAGGACGTCGGCCTTGTTCAATTTCTCCACCAACACCGCCAAACCATGTCCTGGGTCTCGTAGCTCCTCCTCTGGAACGAAGCTCCTCTCCCAGCCGTTCTTTTCGGCGACCAAGTCCAATCTTCTCAAGGCGACGAAGGTGTCGTCCAACCCCAGGCCTCGTTGAGGCAGGTACCCCCAATCATCCGAGAAGCCCGCCACTCCGCATTCTCTTGCCTCGAGCGCGGCCATTGCCTCAGGTCTCTTCCGGCGCCTTAGAGGCCCCAGAACGGATGCGAGCGCTTCAAGAGGGTCACTGTCGCCCGCGGCGTACACCCTAGCCCATCTGCTCAGGGATACGGACTCACTGGAGTAGTCGACTAGGCAACAGACCGCCCTTTCAATCTTGAGCTTCGTGAAGGCCGCCATGCGGTGCATACCGTCGAGGACCACCCTGCTCTCGGCGTCCACGAGGATTGGGTCCCTCTGAACGCTGTCCCTACCAACCTGGTCGGCCACGCCGTCCACATGCGCCTCTATGGTCTCCTCGTGGGGATGGAGGGTCGCGATTGGCGCTATCTCGAGCGTGAACCCTGTCCTCGCCAGGGCCATGAGCTACTCAGCGATCTCTTCACCGGGTGCTTCTTCGTCTTCGGAGGCCTCTTCCTTGAGGGCCTTCGCGATGTAGCCGGCGATGTGGTTTCGCAGCTGCTTTGACGGGATGAACGTTAGCTCGACGAGCGCCTCCTTGTTCTTCTGATAGTCGGAGCTGAAGGCTTCAGGGTGCATCTTCATTATCTGCTCAGAGAACCTCCTGGTCCTGTCCACTCTGAAGACTCCCCGATGTTCCCGGTGGTTAAGCTTTCTCGGGAACGTTGAGGTACCTGAGTCCGTTCTGTACGAGGTCTTCCAGGACATCTTCGTAACTTCTCTGCCAAAGTTCGGAGAGTTTGAACGCTACGCTGGGGACGAGCGAGGGTCCCTGGGCCCTCCCCAAAGGCCCGAATTCGACAGGACCGTCGGTCTCGGTGAGAACGAGTACGGGGTCGTAGGATCTTGCCATCCTCTGAAGCTTCTTGGAGTACAGCAGGGCGGGCCCGAATGAAACGAAGTAGCCCTTGTCGCCAAGGACTTTGAGAAACGCCTCGTCTTCGAACCAGTGCATCAGGACTGCCCCAAGATTGTAAGTTGACAACTCTTCGATACACTCCCTGGCCGCGCCCCTCGAGTGAACCTGCACGGGCTTCCTTGCTCCCTCTACTTCGGACAGTTGCGCCCTGAAGGCCGCCAGTTGGTGGCTGCCAGCCGTCACCTGCGAGTACTTCGGGTCTAGCCCCACCTCCCCAGCTCCCGACGCGCGTGAGAAGGCCTCCCCGAACCAACTCAGGTCATCTTTCCCGGCCTCGGACGGGTGCACCCCCACGAACGCCTTGATTGTATTGGCGTCCCTGGCCGCCAAAGCGAGGGTCGCATCAGAGGTCCTGCGGTCGACGCTCGATGAGAGCAGGAGCATCTGGTTGAAGCGTGCAAACCTGAGGGTCCCCTCTGAGTCAGCATAATCGGCCAGGTGTACGTGCGAATCGATGAAACGCACGCCTTGCCTTCGCTTAGGTGGTATTTCAGGCCACTCTTCGCGCTTCGGACTCAAACAGGGACGTGCGGGGAACACGGTGCGGATTTGGTCGCCCTTTTCCCAATAGGGGCAGGCCCTTGCTCCCTCAGGTCAAAACGGGACTGTGGAGCTCGTTTCAAGGGCTAAAGCTTTTTAAATATCCCCTGTCTTGTTGAATAGCGTATGTCCAGTTCGGAGTTCGGACTCGCGGCTGTCTACAGGGTGATAAAGAAAGCCGGTGCAGACAGGGTTGGAGACGACGCCGCCATGGAATTGAGGACGGAGCTGGAAGCAGTAGGGCTCCAGATTTCGAAGGCCGCGGTGGAACTCGCCGCCCACGCGGGGAGGAAGACAGTGAAGCCCTCTGACATCAAGCTGGCCGCCAAGTCGGTTCTGAAGCAGAATCAGTAGTACCTCCCCGGAGGTTCGCTCATCAGGCATTCAGAAGTGCAGGGTGACCCTTGGGCGCTAGAGCATGGCTGTCACTGAAAAGACGGCTGACAAGATGGCTATGACACCAAAGGTTAATTTCGAATGGATTTCGGCCGTTGAACCAGGCCCCGGTGGTGTAGCCCGGTCAAGCATGTTACCCTCTCGAGGTAGCGACGCGAGTTCAAATCTCGCCCGGGGCACT
>JACQFO010000104.1 GCA_016200025.1 Nitrososphaerota archaeon | reverse complement strand
CAAGAAGGAGGAGGAGTTCTCGCGCCCCGACAAGGGGGAGAGGGTGAGGATCACCATCGCGCTCTCCGTCGAGGAGGTCCACCTGGACAGAAGCATCGAAAGGATTCGGGTCAAGGGCACCATCGTAGAGGCGAGCGAAGACAGCGTCACCAAGGCGGGGTCTCACGCAGTGACACTATCGCCGGGCCACCCGCTCACCATACGCAAGGAGAAGTGGAGCCCACTGGACACGCGCCTGGTCCGGCCTCCCCAGGGCTTCACCAAGCGGTTCGTCGTCGTAGCCGCAGACAGGCGCGAGGCCGGCGTTGGAACCCTGAGCGGCTCTCATCTGAAGGTCCTCACCTCCATCGAGTCCGGGCTCGGAGGGAAGATGTCGGGTGAACAGAGTTCCGCGCCCTACGTCTCCAAGGTCGCGGACCTGCTGGCCCAGACCTGCGTGGAGGGAGACGAGGTCGTCATAGCCGGCCCTGGCAATTTCAAGAGTTCGATAGCCAATCAGGCGAGAGAGCGGCTGAAGTCCAACTCCGTCAACACCATAGAAGGCATCGACCTCACAGGCTCCGACGGGGTCAGGGCGATTGTCAAGGCCCCTTCTTTTCAGGAGCTGGCCAAGGGCTCCCTACTCGTGGAGATGCAGAAGCTCGTGGGCGAGATTGTCAGGCGGATTGGGTCAGGCGACCCCAAGGTCGCCTACTCCATGCCCAGGGTCTCCGAGGCCTCAGCAGCGGGGGCCGTCGAGGCCTGCATCGTCTCCGACGACGTCTTCTCTTCGGGGATCGATGAGGAGGACCTCGTGAAGGTCCTCAACACAGTGGAGGCAAAGGGCGGCTCCGTCTTCCTGGCAGATTCGTCCATGGAGTTCGGGAAGCAGGTCTCGTCCTTCGGAGGAATCGTCGCACTGCTGAGGTATCCCATCAGAGCCTACTGATCGCAGGGAACACGAACTCGGATAGCACGGCCAAGACCACCCCTCCTTTGATCAGGTCCTTCCCCAGCCTCTTCTCCAGGTGCGTGAAGTAGAGCAGGACCCCCACCAGGAGGACGGTGACGTAGGCAACCCTGGCAATCTCAACGACCGCCGAATCGACCGTCGCGAGGACCACCGACATCGTAGAGATGAACTGCTGAGCCATCTGATGGACAAGGCTGCCGATGTCAGGGGGCTGAATGTCAGCCATCGCGGGAAAACCCGCATCTTCTATTTAACGGGCCTCTGAATCCTAGAGGAGGTAGGGGCCGCCGATGACGGCCGCCAGGAGGAGTATGACCCCAAAGGTCGCGGCATTCGTAATCTTCATGACCGTCCCATCGCTCAGTTTCCCCCTGCCCAAGGCCTTCACACCCACCCTGAACGCCTGCCCTCCGTCGAGAGGATAGATCGGCAGGGCGTTGAAGATCGCGAGGTTGAAGTTGATGAAGAACAGCCAATAGACCAACGTGGCCAACGGGACCAGACTCGACCCGTAGGAGGACGTGTAATAGACCGACAACTTGTCGGAGAATGGCACCACCCCCTGGCACGCAGGGAAGGTCGGGATGCAGATGTACAGGGCCGGCCGCGTCAGGAAAGAGCCGCTGTAGGTGGAGACCAGCTCACGCAGGCCCGCATACCCGAGGTTGTCCACCCCCAGGAAGGGCCTCTGGGAGAGCTGCCCGGTCCGGGTGTCGTTCACGGTAAGAGACCCGATGGTGACGTTGTACTCATGTACCTCGCCGGACCTCCAGACCGTGATGCTGACTGTGTTGTTGATCGTGTACCAGGAACTGTTTAGCACGACCGCGGGGTCGTCGATGGCGACGCCGTTGACAGCGGTGATGAAGTCGCCCCTTTGTATCCCGACCTCTTCCGCGGGATAGTCCGGGTACACCCCGAGCACCGCGATGCCATCGGTCGCGGGCCTCATGCTGGAGACCATCCCGAAGAGCAGCAACAGGCATAGGAGCCCCACCACGAGGTTGATGCCCGCCCCGGCGGCCAGGACCCTGCCTGAATGCGACGCCTTCGCCTCCTTGAGCGCCGCCTCGTCGACGTCCACGAACGCACCGATGGGCACGAACAGGAAGAAGAGAAGGCCCGAGGCCTTCACGGGCAGGCCGAGGCTCCTTGCCACGACCCCGTGGGCGCCCTCGTGCACGACCATGGCCACGATCAGCGCAATCCATCCGTCGACGATGGGCAGGTAGGGGTTGATGCCGGGGAGTCCGAGGTTGGCCAGGGGGCTCAGGGTCCTGATGTAGCTTGCGATGGCAGGGCCCCTCGGCGATAGCAGCACGCTAAGCTGCGTGAGGAAGAGGAAGAAGCCGATGGCGGCGGCCACTGGCATGACGTAGAGCAGGAACCAACCTATCGGTCTGGAGATTCTGTTCTGCCCGAGCCTGTCCATCAGGGACTGGAACCTCCTAGTCCGAAGCAGGATTACGCCGAAGTGGAACTCGAACCGCTTGAACTCTTCCAAAAATTCTCCAAAAGCCGCCGAACCGGCACGCGCTTTAAGGATTCACGCTTAATAGAACAAGAACTGTGGTGGCGAGGACGATGGCCGCGTGCTCTCGCTGCGGTGGCAAGCTCTTCTACACGCGGCGATATTCAGGAGAGTCACTGTGCGCTTCGTGTTTCAACGATTCAATTGCTGAGAAGACCAGGCGGACAATCTCGAAGTATTCGATGATCGGCCGCGGCGAGAGGGTCGGGGTCGCGGTCTCCGGTGGCAAGGACAGCCTTTCCCTCCTGAAGGTGCTCCACCAGCTCGGCCAGGCCCGCGGCAACGAGCTCGTGGTGATCTCCGTGGACGAAGGGGTCGCCGGCTACAGGGACGAGGCCCTAGACCACGCCAGGTCCCTGACGGCGGAGCTGGGCCTAGAATACCTGACCCTCTCTTACAAGGAGCTCTTCGGATTCTCCCTCGACGAGGCCCTCGACTGGAAAGACGAAAGGGAGGTCACATCCTGCAGCTTCTGCGGGGTCTTCAGGCGCCGGGCGATCGACGAGGCCGCCGCGAAGGCCCGGGTCTCAGTGGTCGCCACCGCCCACAACCTGGACGACTACGTCCAGACCTTCCTGATGAACCTCATGCACGGCGACGTCCGGAGGCTCGGCTGGCTGGACCCGTCCTACTCCGACTCGAGCTTTCCTGTCAGGAGGGTCAAGCCGTTCATGGAGATCTACGAGGAGGAGGTCGCCCTCTTCGCGTTCCAGTCCGGGGTCCAGTTCCAGAGCGTCAGCTGCCCCTATATGCACGAAGGCCTGAGGAGCGAGGTCCGCGACTACCTGAACGTCATGGAGGCGAACCATCCAGGAATCAAGAACGTCCTGCTCAGGTCAGCCCTCGACGTCATTTCACGCTACTCCCGGTCCACCGAGAAACGAGCCGTGACCTGCTCGAACTGCGGGAGACCCTCATCGACAAGCCTCTGCAACGTGTGTCGGATGAGCATGAGCATCAAACAGCACATTAATTACAGAGGTTAGGCCCGCGACGCTCTGGCGGTGGGTAGGGCACGGGGGACAGCCGTCCACGCTTGGCTGAAACCGGCTTCATGCAGCGGCCAGCAACCTACGGGTAAAGCCATCTTCCTCGCGACCCGCGCCGGGAGGGGGAGATGAACTCACGCCGAGGTGGGCGGTCATGAGGAGCAGTCCTCTCGAAGGAGAGGTCCTGACTCTCAATTGCCGAAACGGGCGAGGTCCGGGAGGGAGCAGCCCTATGGTGACGTGACCACGCTGCCTCGTCTACGTGGGGGATTCCCCATCCGACGAAATGGGGGCGGAGAGTGATGGCGAACTCCGGAGGAACCACCGCCGCTGAGAGCTTTTTAACGCCCGTGGGTCGGCTCGAACTCGAGCAGGGGTAGCCTAGAGTCCTCGACGGGGAGCCTGGTAAGGCGCAGCCGCTCGGGCGCAAGCTTGCTAAGCCTGTGTCTCTAACGGGACTCGTGGGTTCGAATCCCAGGGGAAAATTTCCCCCGGTAATACGGGGGACTGCCTTGGGCGAAAGTCCCACCCCCTGCGCCCACAAACCAGATGCTAGGCTCTGACTTTCTTTCCCGCGTATCTGGCCCTCGAGCCCAACTGCTCCTCGATTCTCAGGAGCTCGTTGTACTTCGCCACTCGCTCCCCCCGGGCCGGGGCCCCCGTCTTGATGAAGGAGGCGCCGTGGGCGGTCGCGAGGTGTGCGATGAAGGGGTCGTCGGTCTCCCCCGACCTGTGTGATACGACCACCTGCCAGCGGGCTTCTCTCGCAAGCGCAATCGCCTGTTGGGTCTCCGAGACGGTCCCAATCTGGTTGAGCTTGACGAGAATCGAGTTGGTGGCCTTGGTCCTCAGCCCCTTCTTCATCCTTGAGATGTTGGTCACGTAGATGTCGTCCCCGATGACGAGGGTCTTGCCGCCCAATCTTCTTGTGATGGAGGCAAATGCCTCGAACTCCTCCTCTGCGAATGGGTCTTCGATGGTGAGGAGCCCGTATTCGTCACGAAGCTCGGAGTAGTAATCCTCCAGGTCTTCACGTCCGAGTTCTCTCCCGTCTATGGAGTAGGTCTCCTTCTCCGCATTGTAGAAACCTGAAGATGCAGCATCTATCCCTAGCCTGACGTCAGATTCACCGTAGCCCGACCTCTTCACCGCTGTCCGGATCGAATCCAGCGCCTGCTTGGTCTTTCGGAACGGAGGGGCAAATCCCCCCTCGTCACCCACGTTGATTGCGCCCCTCCCGTGCCTCTCCATTAAGAGCGCCTTCAGGCTCTGATACACCTCCGTCCCCATCCTGATCGCTTCTCCGCAGGACTCGGCGCCCACGGGCTCCACCTGGAACTCCTGTATCGAAAGCTCGTTGCCTGCGTGTGCGCCGCCGTTGATCACGTTCATCATTGGCACGGGCAGGGTGTAGTTCTTCGACTCGTTCAACTGCTCGAAGAGCCCCACAAGCCTTCCGTTCGCGGCCGCCCTCGCCACTGCCATCGAGACAGCTAGGATCGCGTTGGCACCGAGCCTGCCCTTGTCCTTCGTCCCGTCGAGCCTAATCATCATCGAGTCTATCGTCCCCTGATCCGAGCAATCCAGGCCCTTGAGCTTCGGACCGATCGTCCTGTTGACGTTGGCAACCGCCTTTGAGACTCCTTTGCCACCGAACCGCTTCATGTCGCCGTCGCGTAGTTCGACGGCTTCGTGTCTGCCCTTTGAAGCCCCAGAGGGGACGCTCGCCCTCCCAACAGAATCTTTTGTCATCACCTCAGCCTCCACAGTGGGGTTCCCGCGCGAGTCGAGAATCTCCCTCGCCCTAACTGCCAAAATCTTCATGGCCCGGCTTACCATCGCCAGTCAAACCGGGCAATCGAAGGTGGTTAAATCCGATTCGCCATCAATGGAATGGGCGGCTGGCCAAAGGAACGCCCGGTTAACCCTTCCAACGCTTATTAGCACTCTGGGCCCCGCGGGAAAAAGGGCCGGTTGTCTAGCTCGGTTAGGATGTCAGGGTCCGCCCATCAAGCCCTTACACGGCGAACCGCGTCGGCGCGCCAAGGTCGGCGGTTCAAATCCGCCCCGGCCCATTGTCTTCATCATCTTAAGTTCGAAAAGTTATCTAATCTCTGAGAGGCGGCAGTGTCGATGCCTGAATTCAGGTACGTCAGCTGGTCTGAATATGGCACCCTCACTGAGGCGCTCGCAGAGAAGGTCAGCTCGGGCAGCGAGAAGTTCGACCTTGTGATAGGAATCGCAAGAGGCGGAATACCGGTGGCTATGGTCGTCTCAGACCACCTCGACGTCAAGATCGACATCATCAACGTGAAGTCCTACAGCGACATCGCCATGAGGACTTCGCCCAGGATCCTGACCACCCTTACTGAGAGCGTCGAGGGAAAGGCCATCTTGCTCGTGGACGACCTGGTCGACCAGGGCGACACCATGGCTTTCGTGAAGGGCCACCTGGAACAGAAGAATCCGAGGTCGGTGAAGACCGCCGTGCTGTTCAGGAAACCGTGGACCAAGACAGAGCCAGACTACTTCCTGGAGACCGTCGACAAGTGGATCGTCTTCCCCTTCGAGCTGGGGGAGGTCAACCGGTTGCGCGCTGCCAAGGGCGGCCTCCTATCCGAAGGAAAGTAGTAGGAAGACGTTGAGCACGATTATCACGGTCGCGCTCGCAAGTGCAACGGCCGTAGTGACCTTCCTGTTCACAAACTCTCCCATGAACTTCCGCCTGCTCGAGTAGTAGATCAGCGGGACCATCGGAAGGGGTATCATCAGGCTGAGGATCACCTGGCTGTAGACGAGCAGGGAGAGCGGGTCCAGCCCCAGGATAATCGCGATAGTCGTGGGGAACACGTTGATGAACCTCGTGACGAGCCTCCTGAGATAGACGTTGACCTTCGTCCCCAGCAGCCCGTCCATTATCGATATCCCTGCCAAGGTTCCGGTCATCGAAGACGCGAGCCCTGACGACAGGAGGGTTACCGCGAAGACCACTGCTGCGAGGGCGCCGTAAAGCGGCGCCATGATCACGTAGACGTCGTCAACCGTAGGCTGCGGGCATCCCGACGGCGGCTGGCACACCGCTCCGAACTGCGGGAAGAGCACGACGGCCGAAGTCACCAGGATGGCGGCATTGGCCAGCCCGGCGATCGTCAGGGTGCTGACGCTCTCGACCATGTGGAGCCTGCGCAGGCGCCTCTTCTCCTCAATGGTGTTCTCCTGTAGCTTGTTCTTGGTGAGCCAGGAGTGCACGTAGAGCGCATGGGGCATCACGGTCGCCCCGACGATGCCGACCACGATTAGCAGAGTCCCGGCGGGCAACGAAGGAGACAGCGTGTGGAGCGCGATCTGCCCCGGGTCGACGCCTGCTACGATCATCTCGTAGAGGAACCCAATGCTGATTATCGAAACGAATAGCATGAACAGGTACTCGATGACCCTGAAGCGCCTGGAGACGAATGCCAAGAGTATCAACACATCCAGCGCCCCGAAGATCGAAGCGTAGAGGAGGGGGATCCCGAACAGTAGGTTCAGGGCTATGACTGTGCCCAGGTATTCAGCCAGGTCCGTGGCCGCCACCGCGGCCTCGGCGGCAAGCCAGTAGGGGACAATGTATGCCCTCGACTTGAACGACGTCCTGATCAGCTCGGGCAGGCTCTTCCCGGTCGATATCCCCAGCTTCCCCGACAGGTACTGGAGGACCATGGCCATCAGGCTGGCCAGCCACACCGCCCAGAGGAGGTCGTAGTTGGAGACGGCCCCCCCAAGGATGTCCGTACCATAGTTACCGGGGTCCATGTAGGCCATGCTCACAATCAGCGCGGGCCCGAGATACGCGAAGAACCTACGGAGCGAGGAGGAACTCATCTACGCTACCAAAGTTAGAGACGACAAAAATCGTTAGGGTAGTCTAATTCATAACCTTTTGAACCCTTCGGCCCAGCACCAGGAGCATGCCTCGCAGCGGCAAGGGCGTCACCGAAGACACTCCGAGGTCGGAGGACTACCTCGAGGCCGTCTATCACCTCATCTCAGACAAAGGCTATGCCACTACTTCCGACATCTCCACGGCGCTGAAGGTCAAGCCTCCTACAGTTTCCAACATGATCGGCAAGCTTGCGGCCAAGGGGTACCTCCAATACGAGCGCTATCGCGGCATGAAGCTGACCGCGACAGGGGAGAAGCTTGCGAAGTCTGTGATCAAGAGGCACCAGGTCATCTCCGAATTCATGTCCATGATTGGGGTCGACGAACAGACGGCCTTCCAGGACACCGAAGGTATCGAGCATCACGTCCACACCACGACCCTCCACAGGCTGGAGAAGCTCGCCGAGTACCTCCGCAACAATCCGGAGACGCTGAGGTCGATACGAAAGTTCGTCGAGTCGAAGTGAAATCCGCGTACGCTAGCCTTCGCTCAAGTCCGAATCTTGTGACAGAAGCGACGAGACAATCCTGTACGTAAGGCCCCAGACCACGAAGTCCTCCACAACCACCGCGGGCATCTCGACCGACTCCTTTCCAAAGGTGATTTTGTGGGTCGAGCCCCCGGCCCGGCGAGAGAGGTCTTCCAGCCTGACCCACCGATAGGACGAAACCTCCTGGTTGGGGACCACCTCCACGCTCCTGCCCAGCTTGAAGACCGAAGGAACCACGTCCATCGTCCCTGTGTGTGTCCTGAAGGGCTTGGAATATCCCAAGAAGTCCGCAGATTTCCTCAGGTCGACCCCTACCTCCTCCATTGTCTCCCTCACAGCCGCATCTTCCACGCTCTTGTCTGTCGCATCCACCTTTCCACCCGGGAAGGCCACCTGTCCCGACCACGGGTCCCCTGAATGCTCAGCCCTCTTGATCAGAAGAACGCTGGGACTCGCTTCTGGCCTGATGATCACAGAGACCGCGGCGAGCTTCAGCCCTCCGTTCATCGGCTCTTCGCGGGTGAGCCTTTCTTCGATGGAACGAAGGATTTGGTCACCCATTCCTGTTTTCGATAAACCTCCTCCAATCTTAAATATACATCGTCGAACTATTGGCTTAGGAGACATATCACGTCCACCCAGGCCGACCGACATGAGCTGACAGTGAAGCTCACCGACTCCAACTTCGAAAAGCTGAGCTCCGGCGACAAGCCGCTCTTCGTCGACTTCTGGGCGGTCTGGTGCGGGCCGTGCATGGTCATGGATCCAATAGTCGAGAAGCTTGCGGCAAAGTACTCCGACAGAATGACCTTCGGCAAGGTCAACGTGGACGAAGAGATGAACATCTCGTCTCAGTACCAGGTCTTCTCGATACCGACATTCATGGTCTTCAAAGGCGGCCAACCCATGGACGCAGTCATCGGGGCCGTGGGCGAGGCATCGCTGGAGCGGCTAGTCCGAAGCTCCCTCGACGGCGCCGCCGGGGCCGCTCGCCCAAGTAGCTAGTTCACCCTGGTGCCGTCCAGCAGGAAAATGTCCGATTCTTCGATACTCAGCGACCTCGATGACAGCACCGGCCCGAACTGGAACGATTTGCTCCTGTTTATCGGCTGGCCCCCCACCATCCTGTTGAACGGGGGCATCACCGTCAGCTTCCCCGTGCCTCTGGTCTTCGACTTATACCCAGCTCCCGCCATCAGCTCGGCCACATCGTACTCCGCCGTGACCCAGACTGACTCCCTAGACCTCGTCCCCAGTGAATCCCTCATCTCGTAGGTAAAGTGAGAATGACCTATCACCAGGTTCCCGGCCGCAATCGCTTCTTCTGATGGCCACGCATGCCCGTGGGCCAGCCCGACCCTGCCTCTTCCCTTCCCGAGGACAGTCCCCCGAGAGGAGTGCAGCCTCACCCTCGATGGGAGGACAGTCTTGATGCTCCCGTCATGGTTTCCAGGCACCACCTCCACAGACTCGAACAGGTCGAGCATCGTATCGAAGAACCAGGGGACAACACCCCAGTCTATGTCCTCCACCTTTCCTACGGTGTGCTTCACGTCTCCGAGGACGGCCAGCCTCCGAGTTCCGTACTTCTCAGCCAAGTCCCGCACCCTGGCCACCATCTTCACCGAATATCCAGGGAGCCTGAACCCTTTCCTGGCCATCTCTTTCTCGAGCCCGAGGTGGAGGTCCGAGATGAGTAGGGTCTTCTCCCCGGCGCTGGTGAAGACTAGGGCGGCGTCGCCTGGGACTATCTTCAGCAAGCTAGGTGATCAGCGGGAGTATCTCTCCCCTGACGAACGAGCTGAACTCTGACATCTCCATCTTGCTGAACCCAGTGACAACGCAGTTCCTCGTGACCCCGAACACGTACCCCGTCTTCGTGCTCTTGAGCACGATGTACCACAGCTTCCCGTGAGTGAGGTAGTCCGAATAGAGGGTGGTGTTCCCCAGGCTCGCTCCGTAGAGGGAGAGCTTGTTGATGCTCGGTATGTCCATGTCGTCGAAGAACACGATCTTGGTGTCGTCGAAGTTCTTCTCGTGGAACTTCCTCATAGTCTCGGGGTCGATCCTCGCCTCCACGACCTGGCCGAGGCTCAGGAAGACGGCCTTGCTTATCTCGTTCGCAATGTTGTTCGCTCTGTTCTTCTTGTCGTAGACCTGGAGGAAGAGTCTGTCCTTGTACATGTTGAAAGCGAATTGCGCCTCATAGGTCCTCGGGACCGGCACGGCCCTACCTCTGTGCCTAACGACGAAGACGGAGTCGAACGAGAAGGTGCCCTCCAGCGACCCCTTGCCCGTGCTCAGGTCCTTGATTTCCGAGACAAGCTTGAACTCCTGCTCCTCAACACTGTTCTCAGTCTCCACCCTGAAGGCCTTCAGCTTCTCCGCAAGGACGTCCATGTCATAGTTCTCCCGCACGAGGAAGACCTTTCCAGCTAGCACCAAAAGCGAATCTTGCCCCCGAGTTCTCAGGTTAATGGGTTTTCAGTTGGACCAGAACTGCCGCGTTGTCACGAACCTGATCTTTGCCTCCAGCAGGTCCCTGTAGAAGGCTTCTTCGTCGTCGCGCATCTCGGCCAGAATCCTCGACGCGGTCTGGGGCCCAATCCCGTAGACCGTCTGGGCCACCACCGCCTTCTTGCCGTAGGACAGCACCAGGTCCGCTGCCCTCCTCGCCTTGGAAAGCTCGGCCCGCTCGTCTTCGTTGAGCGAAACTCTTCCCTCCCGCTTCTTGATCAGGTCGGCGACCTTCACTGTCCCCCAGTAGAACGGCGCCAGCAGTCCGGACCCGCATGCGAGGCACTTCGGCTCCTCGACCAGGTCTCCCACGGTGCTCAAACCTTGGTCTGTCCCGCACTTCATGCAGAGCAGGCTGACGTCTGT
>JACQFO010000100.1 GCA_016200025.1 Nitrososphaerota archaeon | reverse complement strand
CATTCTGATTACGACTCCCGAGACCTTGCAGATCCTGCTCGTAGGGAGGAGGATCAGGCAGAGCCTTTCGACGCTCAAGTGGGTCGTCGTGGACGAAGTCCACGAGCTGTCCGAGGACAAGAGAGGGAGCCAGCTCAGCGTGGGCCTCGAGCGGCTGCGGGACGTGGTCGACGGGGAGTTCCAGATGGTAGGGCTGTCGGCCACCGTGGGGTCGCCTGAGAGGGTGGCGAAGTTCCTGGTCGGGAGCGGGAGGGAGTGCGAAGTTGTCAAGGTCCCGGTGGAGAAGAGCCTCTCGCTGAAGGTCGTCTCGCCCCGTGCCACCGACGAGGACAGGGTCCTCGCCGACGCGATCTATTCGTATCCGGATGTGGCTGCGAGGCTCAGGACGATACGCGAGGTGGTGGAGAGGTACAGGTCAGTCCTCATCTTCACCAACACGAGGTCCGAGGCGGAGGCCCTGGCGAGCAGGTTCAGGGTGTGGGACCCGGAGTTCCCCATCGGGATCCACCACAGCTCTCTGTCAAAGGCGACTAGGGAGGCTGTGGAGAGGAACCTGAAGGACGGGAAGCTCCTTGGGGTGATCTGCACGAGCAGCCTGGAGCTCGGGATAGACATCGGGTTTCTCGAGTACGTGGTCCAGTACAACTCTCCGAGGCAGGTGACCCGGCTCATCCAGAGGGTCGGGAGGAGCGGGCACAGGGTAGGCCAGGTCTCCAACGGCGCGGTCATAACGCAGGACTCGGACGACACCCTAGAGGCCGCGGTGCTTTGCCGGAGGGCGGCGGCCGGGGAGCTGGAGCCCCTCGAGCCAGTGATGGCCCCCTACGACGTCGCGGTGCACCAGGTTGCGGGGCTGCTGATAGAGCAGAGCACCTGGAACCTCTCGGACCTGGAGGCCCTGTTCAGGAGGAGCTACTCCTACTCGGAGATGGACCCTGCCAAGCTCAGGAAGGTCCTCACCTACATGAGGGAGAGGTACCCAAGGCTCGCGTACTACGGCGAGGCTGAGGGGAGGGTCTTCAGGGCGAGGGACTCGAAGCCGCTCTTCGAGTACTATTTCGAAAACCTCTCCATGATCCCAGACGAGAAGCAATACCTGGTCATCGAGGGGGAGAGCTTCGTCGGGACCCTGGACGAGGCCTTCGTGTCGGAGTATGGGGAAGTGGGGGTGAAGTTCGTGGAGGCGGGAAGGTGCTGGAAGATAGAGCAGATCTACGGGAACAAGGTCTACGTCAAGGCCGAGGAGGACCCGACGGGGGCGGTGCCGAACTGGGTGGGGGACGAGATCCCAGTGCCGAGGGAGGTGGCAGCGGAGGTAGGGATGATTCGCAGGAGGTACGCCGAAGAGATCGACAAAGGGGCGGGCGAGGGGTACCTTAGGGAGCTCTGCAGGACTTACCCCGTCGAAGAGGCAGCGATGAGCGAGGCCTTGAAGGAGGTCGTCGAGCAGCATTCCGCCAAGCTCCCGATCCCTTCGGAGAGGGTGGTCACCATAGAGAGGTGGGACCGGTACGTCGTAGTGCAGGCGGCCTTTGGGCACAGGGTCAACCGGCTCCTTGCGAGGGTCCTGGGCCACCTGATATCCGAGAGGATCGGGCAGTCAGTGGCCGTCCATCAAGACCCCTACAGGATTGTCATAGAAGCCGACGTGAAGCCCCAGGCCGTACTATCGGTCATGGAGGAGCTCCACGGGCTCGACCTCAGGGCAGCCACTGAGAAGGCGGTCGAGAGGAGCGGGATCTTCAAGCGACGCATGATCCACGCCGGGAAGAAGTGCGGAGCGATCGCAAAGGACGCGGACTATGCGAGCGTGTCGATCTCGGGCCTGATCGAGGCCCTGCGAGAGACCCCGGTCTACGAGGAGGCCATGAGCATGATCTTCCACGACGACCTTGACCTGGAGGGCTCGGCGGACGCCCTGGAGAAGATGGCGACCGGGGCGGTGGAGGTGAAGATCATCGACTACGAGGCACTCACTCCCATCGCGAGAATAGGAGTGGAAGAGATCAGCAGGAGAGGCGAGATAGTCTCCCCGGAGAGGCTCAGGGCACTGCTCAAGCAGTCGACGAGGGCGAGGATCAACGACACCTTCCTCGTCGCAGTCTGCACCAACTGCTGGAACTTCCTGGAATTGAAGCGGGTCGGGGACCTCGAAGAGTTGACGAGGTGCCAGGTCTGCGAGAAGGAAGCTCTGGGCTTGTCCTCGGACTCCTACGAGAACGTCTTCTCCCTGGCGATGAAGGCCCGGAGCAGGACCGACCTGAGGGGGAAGAAGCTGGCGCAGGTGGAGGCGATAAGGAAGGCGGCCGCCCTGAGGAAGGAGTACGGGCACGCAGCCGACATGCTAATAGCGGGAAGGGGGATACGGCTGGCAGAGGCCGCGGCGCTGGCTGCGAAGATGAGGAAGGAGGGCACCGACCTGGTGGAGCTGCTAATCGAGGGCGAGAGGGAGGCGCTGAGGAGGCGCTACTTCTTCGCGGGTTCCTGAGCCCTGGACAAGATCATGGTCATCAAGGTCTTCT
>JACQFO010000096.1:14098-21347 GCA_016200025.1 Nitrososphaerota archaeon | reverse complement strand
AGTCCTCAAGAATCGTGATGAAACAGTTGAGGCGAGGGTTGAGTTCCCCTGCCTGTCGCAGAGCCTCCTCGGCGACCTTGACCGAAGATGAAGACCCGTCCCTATAGGCAGCTGAGAGCTCTTTGATTGACTTCAGATCGTTGACCGTCCATCGTCCGCCTGCGCCGTTTATCAGCTTGAGGCTGCGGCCGATTCGTTCAGACTGGGCCGACCCTCGAAGGGGCGCTCCCGAAGGAAGTAGAGGCTACTGCCACCTGTGGAAGGCTGGGTGCCCCTCTTTGACTGCTACGAAGAGGCCGGTCATCGTCGCGGTCTCCTTGCCGCCCGCGCTTAGCCCACCTTTGACCCACACTTTGTCGCCGTCGATCCTTGTCGGGGACGCGGTCATATGCCAAGGGCTCATGGGGGTGGGCCGCAGAAACTTCACCGTCAGCTCGGCGGTGACTGTCCCGGGAGGAGTCTGGAGTCCCCTGGATTTCATCAAGAAATACGCAGCGGTCCAGTTGCCATGGCAGTCGAGGAGGACTGAGATGATTCCGCCGCTCGCGAAGTCCGAGAATGCAGAGTGGTATCGCTGGGGGGCCCAGTCCGCCACCAGCGAATCCCCCTGGGGTATGCTGTGGATGTGGAGTCCCTCGGGGTTCTTCGGACCGCATCCGAAGCAGGCGCTGTTGGGCGAGTACCTTTCCTGAAGACTTTCCATTGGGGCGAGACGACCTTGAGAAGATTCTCCGAAGGGTTTATCCCGATAAAAGGGTTTGCGGCGAAGCGCCTTGAGACGGACTATTAGAGCGACTGGGAAGCCCCGACGAAAGAGGTCGTTGTGCGTTTGAGCCCTCAGAATCAGGAAGACGAACTCCTGGTCGTAGGCAGATCGGCCTCGGGGGAGTTCACGGTCGACGCCAACATAGTCGCGAGCGGGAGGACGTGCGTCATCGGTAGCAGCGGAAGCGGCAAGAGCTACACCGTCGGGGTCCTTTGCGAGGAACTCTGCAGGACAGGGGTCCCGTTCGCAGTCGTCGACACCGAAGGGGAGCACTCGGGGCTGAAGGAGAAGTTCGAAGCGATCTGGGTGGGGACTGAAGGCGGATGCGACCTCGTATGGGATGGGCTGGACCTGGCAGACTTGGCGCGCCAGGCCCCCGACATCTCCCCGCTCATACTCGACGTGTCAGACATCGGCGACCCGAAGGAGAAGATAGGCGCCTTCCTGACCTCCCTCTACGAGACGCTCACGGAGAGGAGAACGCCCTACCTTGTCGTGCTCGAGGAGGCGGACAAGTTCATCCCGCAACAGGGCCAGAGGCTGCCCATCTTCGGTGAAGTCGCAAGGAGAGGCAGGAAGAGGGGCATGGGGCTGATGATCTGTTCGCAGAGGCCTTCCCTCGTCGACAAGAACGTGCTGAGCCAGTGCGGGAATCAGCTGATAGGGAAGTTGATAATACAAAACGACCTCCAGTCGGTTGCTCAGTTCTTCCCGGGCAGGGGCCTGCCGAAGGAACTGACAGCGCTGAAGTCGGGCGAGTTCTTTGCGATGGGCGGGTTCTCGCAGAGCCCGGCACTCGTGACTGTGAGGAGCAGGACTACGAAGCATGGTGGAACCACTCCGACCTTCGTCAGGCGCGTGGTCAAGAAGTACGTGGGACCCATGAGACAATACTCGCCGACCGGTACCCCTCCGAGCGAAGCCAGCCAAACTGCGCCCCCTGGCAAGACGGCCCTGGGCGTGGCTGCCGCCATCGCGCTCGCTGATGTCCCGCTCATAGTGAAGCGGGGAAGGAAATTCGGGTTCCTAGGTGCGCAGGAGGCCGTTACTGGGGTTGAGGCGCATTACCGGACCCTGATACTACTGGGGGTGAGGATGCGCAGGGGGCTGCTTCGGAAGAGGCTGGAGACGGTCTATCTGACCTTGGACGGGTCCACCGGAAAGGAGGTGTCGATAGACAGGGAGTTGGAAGTGAAGCGGGGGTTCGAGAAGCTCGTCGGCCTCTCGACATTGCAGGTTGAGGTTCTTCGGGAGGTGAGTCCCGGGGCCGACACCAGCGCGGTCGATGTGGCCAGCTCCTTGGGCGAGTCAAGGTCCACTGTCTCGAGGGTCTTGAGCCAGCTGAGCGAGAAGCGGCTCGTCAGGACGGTCGAGGTAAGGAGGAAGAAGCTCTTCAGGCGACTCGTCGACTTGCCAGAGGAGCCATCGGAGGTTACCCAACCGGAGTTGGCGCAGGTGGACCTCCAAAAAGCGAAAGTGGTCCCCCCTAGGATCAGGGAGCAGGACCTGAGGGAGGTGGTGAAGGGTCTCTGGGACGGCGCCGATGTCGAAAGCTTCCAGACGCTGCTCTATCCCGTCTTCAAAGTGGACCTTGTCCTGAAACGCAGGCACAGGCAGGTGTTTCTCGACGGCAGGAGCGGGAAGGAACTGGAGGTGTGAGGCTCGCGAGGGCGATTGGCCGTGATCGGACCCCTTCGACCTGCAGACCTCATGGCATCTTGAAACAGGTTTAAGACGGACACGAATCGAAGGGAGGTTGTCACTTGGCCCTAGAGATGCTGTTGAACGCTTTCGACGCCCTGCTGATACTCGGGGTCTCCGTTCCCTCCGTGGTAATGGCGAGCAGAATCACCATCCCACGGCTGAGGACCCTAAGCATCCTGCTCTCCTCGTTCTTCGTCATGCACGGACTCTACCATCTACTGGGGGTCCTGAGTCAGACCTACGGCATCGAGGTCTTGGACTTCCTGTCGGACGGACTTCTGGAGCCCTTCAGCTATCTGCTGCTGCTGATCTTCGGGATCTACCTCTACAGGTTCGGTGCATAATTGGACTTGGTCGACCTCGAACCACTGACGCAGCTGGGGGAGATGACATCCCTCGTCCTCGTAGTCGTGGTTTTCATTCTGTACCTGGCGCTCGCCGCGAAGACGCGTTCGGTCAGGAGCCTTCAGTTTCAGATCTTCATAGTGGTGTTGGTCCTCTTTGCCGCGGAGCTTCCCCGAATAATATGGACCCTTGGCATCGTCGACCTCGGTGACATCTCCTCCTTTGGCCTGGAGCTGCACAGCGTCTCGATGGTCTTCCTTTCTGCCTTCCTCGCGTACAGAATCTACGGATTTCTGAGGACGAAATGATAGCCTTGTCCACGGCCCCTTCGGAGTCAGGGATAGCACAGGCGGTCAGGGAGGCGCTGAGGAAGAACTTCGGCGACTCCACCGCGAAGGCCCTCGACTTCTACTTCGACGCGGGAATGGTGGCGCGAAACCCAGAGGCCTACGAGAGGATGCTCAGGAAGACGTTCCACTCTGGCGCGGACCACATGGTCAAGATGATCGCCCAAGAGATCTGCCGGGTCTCAGGCGTGGAGCAGTCGGAAGACATGACCCTGCGGCAGTGTGTTGATGCGGCCAAGGCCTCAGCACCTAACAAGTAGGGAACCCCATCTCGGGGAAGCACGCCGGCAACCCAGAACTGGTAGAAACGGGGCAGCTCTCTCCGCCGTTCGAGCAAGCGTAGACCGTCGAAGAGCGTATAGGGATGGGATTTTGCCCTCCGCGGGAGGAGCGCAGAGCCCATGATGCAGGTAGTGACAGAGGGGAAGATCAGCTGGACCGACGTGGAGAATCCGACCAGTGAGGAGATCGAGAAGCTTGCCAAAGACTATCCGTTTCATCCTCTCAACCTAGACGACTGCCTCTCGAGGAGACAACTCCCCAAGGTAGAAGAGCACGAGAACCACATCTTCCTACTTTTCCACATCCCGAACTTCGAGGAGAACAGGATAATGGTGGTGAAGGGGCAGGTCTCCATATTCATTGGAAAGGACTTTGTCGTAACCATCCATGGAAGCGACGTGAAGAGGCTCACGAGCCTCTTCCTGAACTACATGGAGAACGAGAAGTTGCGTGCGGCGAGTATGGCCTCGACCCCAAGGATTGTGCACAGCATCCTAGACGTGCTGGTGGACGACCTCTATCCCACCCTAAGCAAGATACGTGGAGACCTCGAAGAAATCGAGGACAAGGTCTTCGACGAGAGGAGATCCGTGGCAGTGGAGCTGAGCAGGCTGAGGCGGGCCATCGCCGACCTGCGGCGCATAATCTCGCCACTTCGCGAGCTGCCCAAGGAGATTTGGTTGAAGACTCAAGCCTACTCGAAAGAAGACCTCTCGAAGTACTTCAACGACGTAGGGGAACATGCGGAAAAGGCCTGGGACCTTCTTGGGGAAGCCCGGGAAACCATAGAGATCTTCAAGGACACGGACTATGTCCTCAGCACTGAACTCACGAACAAAGTCCTCGCAGTGCTGACAGTCATCTTCACCCTGACGATTCCTGTCACTGTGATAGGCGCCATCTACGGCATGAACGTTCCTCTTCCTGGAGGCATCCAGGCAGGGGCCCCCACCTTCCTAGGCCCGTTCACGAGCTTCATCATTCTGATGGTCGTGTCGGCGGCCTCCGCCCTCAGCATGGTGTTCTACTTTAGGCACAAAGGCTGGTTCTGAGGTAGGTCGGGAGAGGGCTCTCAGATTGGAATGTACTTCGCGCTCTTCATCTTGTCCTCTGCCCTGAAGGAGTCGCTCATGTCAATCACTTGCTTCGCGGGGCCGTGAACGATGAAGAGCTCGACGCAGACGGTTGAGGTCGTCTTGCTGTGGACGTGGGTTCTGATGATCCCTTCGAACCTGTGCTTGAGGGCGGTGACCGGTTCCTCGCGGTCCTCGTCGTGAGTGACCACCAACAGACCGTTCACCATCCCAGTTAGCTTTGCCTTTTCGCGGTCGTCTTCGAGCAGGAGCCTGATAGCGGCTCTGACCAGTTCCGACCTGCCCGAGAACCCCATGGACCTTTGAATCCGGTCCATCGCCTGTATCATCGGCTCAGGCAGGGATAGGCTTACTATGGCCACCCATGGGGATGGTTATTAACATCTTAAATGTCTTCGGGTGTGGATTATTAACTATTAGCAGGTACATTGATAAGGGGAGCGTGGCGCGGGCGTCTCCATGGGAGCAGAGTGGCTGTACCTTGCTGGGGGCTGCTTTGCTCTGGGCATGATCCACGCCGTTGTGCCCGACGAACACACTTGGCCGATCACCTTCAGCTACTCGGTGGGGGCGGCCTCCGGGAAGGGCGGTGTGCGCTCAGGAGCCTTCTTCGCGACCGCCTTTACGGTGCAGAGGGCGGTCATGTCGCAGCTTGTCTACTTCGCGGTCGCGCCTTTCCTAATATCCGACGAATCGCTCAACGGGCCGGTGTACCTCGCCGTGGGACTTGCCATGGCCGCTGCCGGCTACCTGATTCTGAGGAGGCGCCTACCGCACTGGCACCCGCTCATGTGGATCTCGAGACGCGACAGGGCAAAGCACGAGGAGCAGATGGAAGCGTCAGGGAGTGTACCAGTCCACTGGGCACTGATTCATGGATTCATTGCGGGGTTCGGGGTAGATGTCGGGCTCTTCACAACCTTCGTCTATCTCGTGGCGGTCCCAGCAATGCCGCTTGCGATTCTTGGGTTCCTTCCCGGGGCTGCGTTCGGCCTTGGGACGCTGGCAGTGCTCATGGTGATAGGGCTGTTGTTCGGGGGAAGCCTCCAGGTGGCAAAGCGGTGGGGTGCTGAAAGATTGGAGCTCTTCGGCGCAAAAGTCGGGGCGAGGAGTCTCCTGTACGGCGGGGCGCTGTTCGCGATCTCAGGCCTCCTGTTCATGCTGGGACTCGATAGTGTACTCCCCGTGGAGTTCGGGAACTTGCTGGTCTTCGTGTTCATGGTGGGAATCATCGTCCCGGTGATGGTGTACACGTGGAGAGAGGTCAAGCTCGCAGAGGTCGGCAAAGCTACGGTGACCGGCCCCTAGTAGCTCCGGCATCACCTGAAGTGATTACATCTCGTGTGCCAACTATAAAGCAGGACCGACGATACATGATGCCTATGACATCGGAAAGGGTCGAAAGAGGAAGCCAGAGGAGGCTTGGCCTCGTGGAGGGAGACCTCGACGTCGAGGACGGGGCGGTCGTCAGGAGCGCGGATGAATCCGGGGTCAAGGTCACGGGCATTGCGAAGTTCGAAGGAGATGCGGAGGTGGACTGCGACCTGGAGTGCGGGTCCGTGGATTCGGAGGACGGCCTAATCAGGGTCAACAGGTCTCTTAGATCGACGGGGAAGGTGGAGGTGGAAGATGCCATCTATGTGAAGAACGACCTGAAGGCAGGGGAGTTGGACGTCGGAGGGCGCGCCTCGGTCGGGGGGATGCTCGCGTCGCCTGAAGTCAGGGTGGGCGGTTCGCTAGACGTCGCCGGTCTCTTCAAGTCGGATAGCGTCAAGGTCGGAGGGACGGTGTCCGCGCCCGGGGCCGTGGCCCTCGGAGACATGGACGTGGGGGGCAAGGCGCAGATCGGGTCCGGCAAGGTCAGAGGTGAAATCAAGGTCGGGGGGATGCTGGTGCTGGACTCCGACCTGGAGTATCGGAGCGTGAAGGTCGGCGGCCTGGTGGACATCCGAGGGAGGAGCAGGGGGAAGTCCATCAAGGTGGGCGGGAGGCTGACGGCCATGGGAGCAATGGAGTGCGCGGAGATAAAGGCCGGCGGAGAAGTGAAGATAGACGGAGACTTCACGGGGGGGAGCATCCAAGTGGGAGGCAGGGTGGAGGTGACTGGGAGGCTGACGCTCACCGACAGCCTGCAGGTGGGAGGTAAGGTGGAGATAGGGGGCGAGATGGCAGGCAAGGACCTGGAAGTGGGGGGGACCTTCAAGGCGACGAAGGCGATTCTTTCTGGACGCGCAGCGATGGGCAGGAGCGTCGAGACCCGTTCGGGCCTGAAAGCGGCAACGATCAAACTAGGGAAAGGAGGGAAGGCGCTTGGGCCGCTGGTTGGAGAAGAGGTGGACCTCGAGAAGGGGACCACGGTGGAGGATGTGTACGCAAAGGTCCTCAGGGTCGAAAAGGCTTCAAAGCTGGGCCGCATCTTCGCGGAGACGGTGGAGTTGGGGGACGGGTGTTCCGCGCGGGAGATACAGTACACAGGCGAGCTTCGCATGGGTAAGGCAACTCGTGTCGAACAGGCTCCGAGGAAGGTCGACGCCCTCCCCGACCCACCTCTCTAGGGCGGGGTGACTGGCCGAACGTCGCGCCGCGGGGACAGGGAGACGGCAGAATTCGGCGGGCAACAGGCCAAGCGAACCAAGGTCGACATCTTCGCTGAGATTCTCGAGGCGGTAAGGAGGTACCCCGGAGGCGGGAGGATAACCAGGATCTCATAC
>JACQFO010000096.1:0-14092 GCA_016200025.1 Nitrososphaerota archaeon | reverse complement strand
GGTCGGGGTCCCCATCGACAGGCTGAGGCTCATGCTCCAGGAGTTGACTGACTTTGGACTGGCGAGGGTGAGCCAGGAGAACGGGGAGACGCGCTTCTCCGCTTCGCAGAGGGGTCTCGACTTCCTCGAGACGTATTGGAAGATGAACGGATTCCTGGAGACGTTCAAGGAGGCCCCCACCAGGGGGCTTGCGGCCATCGTCTTCACCGATATCGTGGGCTACACTTCCCTGGCCCAGAAGGACGAGAGGAACGCGCTGAAGCTCCTGGCCGAGCAACAGGCGATCGTGAGGTCGCTGCTTCCCAGGTTCCACGGGCGCGAGGTCAAGACGATGGGGGACGCATTCCTGCTGGAGTTTGCGAGCGCGCTGGAGGCGAGCCTATGCGCGGTGGAGATACAGAAGGCCGTCCGCGGGCGCAACAGCAAGGCGGGGGTGGGCCAGCGCGTGGAGCTCCGCATAGGGATACACGTGGGGGACGTAGAAAGGGACGGGAAGGACATCGTGGGGGACGCGGTGAACATAGCGTCGAGGATACAGGTCGCGGCCGAGCCCGGGGGGATCTGCATGTCTCGCCAGGTCTTCGACCAGGTCTGGAACAAGCTTGAGAACCACGTAACGGACCTGGGCTTCAAGGAGATCAAGAACATCGTCGGAGAAGTGGAGGTCTTCAGGATCGACCAGCAGAAGTAGGCGCCGGGGGTAGGATTCGAACCCACGCGACCCGAAGGTCACGGGCTCTCCTGTTGCAACTCAAGGCCCGCGCATTAACCACTCTGCCACCCCGGCCGTGGACGAGTCGGAGAGGTTTGCCTTTTATCCGTTGGGATGGGCGGAGCGCGATTTCCGGGGAAGGTTCTTGTTGATGCGCCAACGGAAGGCAGAGGCTTGAAGCCATTGGTACGGCCCGCCAAGCCGGGAGACAAGAAGGAGTTGATGAAGTTCATCAGGGAGATCTGGGGAGGCCACGACTACATCCCCCATGTCTGGGACGAATGGCTGAGGGACCCCCAGGGGAGAGTCTTCGTGGTGGACGTCGGAGGAGTCCCGGTGGGCATGAACCGAGTGAGGTTCATGAAAGACGGGTCGGCGTGGTTCGAGGGCGCGAGGGTGCATCCCGACTTTCGGGGCCAGGGGCTGGCTTCCATGCTGGGAGAGAACTCGATGCGAGTGGCAAAGCGAAGAGGAGCAAACGTCTTCAGGCTGGCGAGCGGGTCCAGGAACAAGACCGCGCATCGACAGATCGCCAGGATGGGATTCAAGGAGAAGTCGAGGATCAGCGTCTACAAGGCGCCCGCTGGCAGGAGATTTCGAGAGTCAGAAGTCGTGCGCCGGGCGACCAGACGCGACCTCAGAGACGTCGTGAGGATGATCCGAAGTTCTAGGGAATACCGGCTGGGTTCTGGGGTCTATTGGGACGCGTTCTCGGCCGCAGCCCTGACACCCGCGACCATCGAGCGGCTGGTCGATGAGGGGTCCGTGTGGTTGGGAGGAGACTCGGTGGGGGTTGTGCGAGTCGGCGGTGAAGGCAAGGACCTGTGGCACCAGGTCTGCTTCCTTGGAGGAGGGCCAGGCAATGCGAAAGAGCTCGTGGGGCACATCCTGGCGCAGAAGATGAAACCCAGGCCCGCCCGGAGGTTCGTCTACCTGCCTCAGAGGTCGCCGCTCATCGGAGCGCTGAGAAGAGAAGGTTTTGAGAATTGGGGGTCTTTGATTCTATTCGAAAGTCGGGCTCCCAAGGGTTAAAACCCTGAGCCTGGCCAGCCCAATCATGGCACGAGCCATCGGCAAGGTCGCAGTGCTTGGGGCTGGGTTGATGGGGCACGGCATCGCCCAGGTGGCGTCCCAGGTTGGAGGGTTCGACGTCTCGATGCTTGACGTCAAACAGGAGTTTGTTGAGAGAGGAATGGGCATGGTTCGTGGCAGCGTCGCGAAGTTTGTGGAGAAGGGGAAGCTGACAAAGGAACAGGGGGAGGCGACTGTCTCAAGAATCCACCCGACGACGGACCTCGCAGAGGCGTTGAAGGGAAGGGACCTGGTCATCGAAGCGGCGACAGAGGACCCTAAACTGAAGCTCGACCTCTACAGGCGGGTCTCGGAATTGGCCGAAGACGGCGTGATTGTGGCGTCGAACACGTCTTCGATAAGCATCACACTTCTGGCTTCGGCGACCAAGGCGCCGGCCAACGTATGCGGGATGCACTTCTTCAACCCGCCGCAGCTGATGCCTCTGGTTGAAATAATCAGGGGGAAGAAGACCTCTGACGAAACGGTCGAGGCGGTCAGAGGCGCCTCCGCCAAGATGGGGAAAGAGACCGTGCTCTGCAAGAAGGACTCTCCTGGATTCATAGTGAACAGGATGCTGGTCCCTGCCCTCAACGAGGCCATTTTCCTGGTACAGGAAGGGGTGGCAGACCCGGAGGATGTGGACAAAGCGGTGAAGCTGGGGCTCAACTGGCCCATGGGTCCGCTGCAGCTGCTCGACTACGTCGGGCTGGACACCACGTTGAACATCACCCAGGTCTTCATGGAGGAGTTCCAGGATAGCAAGTACCGAAGCCCGACCTTGCTCAAAGAAATGGTCAGAGCTGGGCTTCTTGGTCGAAAGTCAGGGCAGGGCTTCTACAAATGGAACTCCTCCGCAGACACAGGCAACAAGTAAACCTCAACTTCTGGAAGTGGACGCATTGTCTTTCCAAGGATATTTGCCATGAGGCCAGATTTCAGCTGCCTTGAACATCCCCTCGCGATATCCTGTTGGAGAGAAAAACTCCACAGCTCGCTGTGCCTCCTTCAATTTTCCCCCAAGTAGATAGGGCATTACATCCTTCAAGACCATCAAAGCTCTAAGTCCGCTAAGCTGGGTAATCCACACGTCTTTGTGTCGTTTGTATTTTGGAGGGATCATCAGAGGCGGTCCCACCCCACACACGTCAGCGAACTTCGCGACCCATGGACGATCTGTCATTCCGACCTGAATCTTGAGTCTGGTCTTTTCTCGAGGTTTTTCGCATCCGCACGTAATAGTGCCTTCTGTTCCGATAATCGTAGCTACAAACAATCGGTCCTGTTCTGATTCAACAATACAGGTAAGGGCCCTTCGTCGCAAACTAGCTGAGAGTTCCTTGCGCCTCTCACTCCAAATGGGTGGATTGGGAATCCCATAACGTTTGAGACCCTTGTAAATGGCACCGTCGCTGACTCCGAGTCGCGCAGCCGCTTCGTATACTGATGAAGAAGCTTGTACGGCAAATACAATATCGTTCTTGGTAACACGTCTGTTCCAAGGAGTTCTAGAGTGGGGTTCAGCTTGGTTGGCCATCAATTGATGGGCTTCAAGAGATATATTAGGACCAAGGCCTACTTGAACTGGTCTTCACGAACATTTCCAAAAGCGACTCCCAAGGAATGATTTGAAAGCAGGAGCTGGGCTTGTTCGATTAAGACGAAGTGAGTTTCCTCTTCAGCGTTCCGGGGAAGGAGACGGACTTGCCGTCGCTGCGCGTCAGGGCGTGGACGGTGTGTCCGGTGCAGAGCAACTGCATCGCCGGCAGTTTGTAGATTTCGTTTTCGAATCTGATGCTCTTGTTTCCTACCCTTGCAATCCGGGTCCTGACGAGGATTTCGTCGTCGAAGCGCGCAGAGGCCCTGTAGTCTGCGTGAGCCTGGACTACGGGTATGGCGAGGCCTCTCTTCTCCCAGTCGCCGTAGGCTAGGCCTATGTCCCTGAGGAGGCTGACCCGGCCTACTTCCATCCAGACGAGGTACTTCGCGTAATAGACGACCCTCATGGTGTCGGTCTCCTCGTAGCGGACCCTCAGTCTCTGGTTGTGCCAGCCTTCCATGTGGGCCGGCTCTATCACGGCCGATTTAACATCGAGGTACGTTACGGTTAATATGTTCTCGGCGCTGCCCTCGAAGATATGAGCTACGAGACGATTTCGACGTCGAAGGAGGGTCATCTCGGAGTGATCACCCTGAACAGGCCCGAGGCGCTCAACGCGCTCAACACCAAGATGGTCACAGAGCTGATCGGGGCCCTGTCAGAGTTCGAGAAGGACGAAGAAGTGAGATGCCTGGTCATCGCGGGAAGCGAGAAGGCTTTCTCCGCCGGGGCAGACATCAAGGAGATGGCAGAGATCACTGCGATACAGATGGCAATGACCGGCCATTTCTTCCCTCTGTGGGAAAAGGTGGGGAAGTACCCGAAGCCCATTGTGGCAGCCCTGAGCGGCTTCGTACTTGGAGGAGGCTTGGAGCTCGCCATGAGCTGCGACGTCCTCATCGCCTCCGAGACGACCCAGCTTGGTCAGCCTGAGATAGACATCGGGGTCATGCCTGGGGGAGGAGGGACGCAGAGGCTTTCGAGGACGGTCGGGAAGTACAAAGCGATGGAGATGGTCCTGACCGGGAAGAGGATCGGAGCGGAGGAAGCGAAGGCGCTGGGCCTGGTGAGCAGAGTCGTGCCGAAGGAAGCATACCTGAGCGAGGCGAAGAAGGTTGCGAGCGAAATAGCCTCGAAATCGCCGGTGGCTGTCAGGCTCGCCAAGATGGCTGTCAACAAGGCCTTCGAGATGGGGCTGGCCGACGGACTCGACTTCGAGAGGGAGCTCTTCTACCTGCTCTTCGCCTCGGAGGACAAGGTTGAGGGGATGAAGGCCTTCACGGAGAAGAGGAAGCCCGAATTCAAGGGGAAGTAGATGGGGTATCAGACCGTCAAGGCAGAGCTCCAAAATGGAGTGCAGTGGATCACCCTGAACAGACCGGACAAACTCAACGCCTTCAACGAGCAGATGGGATCCGACCTGCTGGAGGCCCTGAAAGAGGGCGAGAAGGACGTCCAGACGAGATGCATTGTGATCACAGGAGAAGGGAGGGCCTTCTCCGTCGGCGAGGACCTGAACATGAACAGGGCCTCCTACGATGCTGGCAAGCCAATGCTCCTGGGAGAGGTGCTCAAGAGAAAGTACAATCCGATCGTGCAGCGAATCCGCAAGATGGAGAAGCCCGTGATCGCGGGAGTGAACGGAGTCACCGCTGGCGCCGGGCTTGGACTCGCTCTCGCTTGCGACCTCAGGGCGGCGTCTGAGAAGGCCACGTTCCACGAGGCGTTCATCAAGGTCGGGCTCGCGCCAGACTCCGGGACGAGCTTCTGGCTCACTAGGATTCTCGGCCTTGCGAAGGCGATGGAAGTGGGGCTCCTCGGCGAACCGATCGATGCGAGAACAGCCATGAACCTGGGCTTGGTCAACTGGGTCTTCCCGGAGGACAAGTTCAGGGATGAGGTCACCAAGATCGCCGAGAGGCTTGCGAAAGGCCCGACGAGGGCGATGGGCCTCACAAAGCGCGCATTGAACCGAGCGATCGTTGTGGACATGGACTCGGCGCTGGAATACGAGGCCTATCTTCAGGACGTGGCCGGAAGGACCCGGGACCATGTCGAGGGCGTCAAGGCGTTCTTCGAGAAGCGAGAAGCAGAATTCTCAGGCGCCTAGGTGACCGCCAGTGGACACATCGGGGGTAATGGACCTCGCGCTCGAGATGGCGGGGATGCGAAGCATTCCTGCCGACAGCGGCATATGGGTGCCAGGACGGGGAGTCAAGAGGGCCCTGTTCTCGCTTGATGCTGGTGCATCTGAACTGATCCTGGCGAAAGACATGGGATACGACCTCCTGATCGCCCACCACCCCGTTGGCCCGGCGAGGCTCACCTTTTCGAAGGTGGTCGGAAGGCATGTCGAGTTCATGCTTGAGAAGAATGTCCCTAGGAAGACAGCCGAAAGGGCGACCGAAGAACTGACGACACGAATTGAAGTGAGGGCTCACCCCTCGAACTACCTCCACGAGGTCGATGTCGCCAAGAGACTGAAGATGCCATTCATGAACATACACCTTCCGATTGATCAGATAACCCGCGACTTCCTCATCGAGAGAATCAAATCGGCGAAGGCGAAGACGGTGGGAGGCCTTGTTCGCGCGTTGGGCGAGCTTCCGGAGTTCGAGCGGGCCAAGACCAAGATCGAGTTAAGGATGGGTCGCCTTGACCAACAGCTGGGGAACTGGGTCTTGGTCTTTGCGGCCGGGACAAACGGCGGGTATCCAGTCGCGAGGGCGTATTTTGAGAGCGGGGTTGACACCGTAGTCTATCTGCACATCGACTACGACGAACTTGCGAAGCTCAAGCGCGATTGCAAGGGGAATCTCATCGTGCTCGGGCACGTCGCCGGTGATTCCATCGGAATCAACATGTTTCTGCAGGAGCTTGGAAAGCGTGGCGTCGAGACAGACACAATCGGCGTCATCGAACGCAACTGAAATGGTCCGAGTGCCCCGCGGTCAGCCGGCAGGCTTTGCCGTCAATTGTGGCCCGGAGGGAATCTCCTTGATGCCACGAACTGGAGAAAAGAGCACGAATAGGAAAGCCAGGGAGCCTGCCGCTATCGCCAAGCCGATTGCCGTGTGATAGCCAAGAACCTGGGCTAGTATTCCACCAGTGATTCCGCCGATTGGCAGAGTACCCCACACTATCGTCCTCATGGTGGCGTTCATGCGCCCTTGAATCTCCATCGGGACGAGTGCCTGCCTGAAACTAACTTGGGATATGTTATAGAGGACAGACCCCATTGAGGCGAATAGCGATGAGACTGCGATTACAGGGATGGCCAGGCCGGGGGTCGCGAAGTAGATGGGAATTGGTGCAACCCCGAACGCGACAGCGAACACGATGATGGTCCAGCCAACGCCGATCTTCTTTGATATTCGACTTGATAGAACCGCCCCGATTAGCCCGCCTACCGCGAAGCCCACGAAGGGGATGCCAACCTGCCATTCCGCGAGTGCCAGATCCTCGAGCATGTACGGTATCATTATCGCTCCCCAGGCACTCGAGAACAGGTTCGCGGTGGCGGTGCATCCAGCAATGGACCGGAGGCGGGTATCTCCAAAGACGACGGAAAGGCCCTCCTTAATGTCCTTCAGGGCTGAACGACCTTCCTTCCGCGGTAATGCCTCCTCAGGCTTCTTTATCGAAGAGAGGAAGCCCGCTGAACTGAAGTATCCAATTACATCTCCCAGAATTGCGATTGGTGCAGATGCGATTTGTACCATGGTAGTTGCCAGGGGGGGCCCTACAAAACCAGCGGACGCCTGAGTCGATTGAAGCTTACCATTAGCCTCAACCAACTCTGATCGCTCCACAAGACTTGGCAAGTATGATTGATAGCAGATTTCGAAGAACACGGTGAGCACGCCAGTTGTGAAAGCCACCACGTAAAAGAGACCCATGGAGAGATAGCCGAAAATCCAAGCCAACGGCACGGAGAGCAAGATCAACGCGCGGCCCAAATCCGCATAGATCATAGTCGGTTTCCTCCTGTACCTGTCCGCCCAGACTCCGACGGGTAAGCCAAAGAGCAGGAAGGGGAGTGTTCCCAGACCCGCTAGAATGCCGAACTCGATCCTCTGAGCATGGAGGATGTCGTGTGCGGCGATCGTGATGGCGAATGGAGAGAACTGACTGCCGACGACCGAGATGCTTTCGCCTATCCAGAGCTTCATGAAATCAGGATGATGGAAGAGTGACTGGGGTTTCTTTGGAAGAGTTGGATTCTGTGGGTCTGGTTGAATCGACTCGAGCTGCCCTTCACGGGACTGACCCACGCGCCCGGTCCGCCCGAAACGAGGTATTATAGTTGGCTCACATGAAGTGACCTCACATTGTGATGTTCTTCTTCTAAGCCTGAGGCGTCAGCCTCAGGCTAGATCGGCCTTCCAGCTTCGTAACAGAGAACATGTCGGGGAGAAAGGACAATAAGCGTGTGGAAGGAAGCGGAAGTGATGAATCAAGAAGCGGTCGTGATGGGTGCGGTCAGGACCCCAATCGGGAAGTACGGCGGGATTCTCAGGTCAGTGCGACCCGACGACCTTGGCGCTCTGGTGATCCAAGAGGCGTTGAAGAGGGGTGGGGTAGAGCCTTCAGCGATCGATGATACTTATTTCGGATGCTCGAATCAAGCGGGGGAAGACAACCGGAATGTGGCGAGAATGGCCACATTGCTTGCGGGTCTCCCATATTCGGTCCCCGCGGCCACCGTCAACAGGTTGTGCGGCTCCGGTCTCGAAGCAGTCAACTCGGCCGCAAGGATGATTTGGTCTGGCGAGGGGAAAGTGGTTCTCGCGGGAGGGGTGGAAAGCATGACCCGCGCTCCGCTGGTGACTCTGAAGCCCGAGACAGCCTACAAACGAGGTCAGCTTGCGCTGGTTGACTCGACAATCGGGTGGAGGTTCGTCAACCCGGCTTTCCCTGCGGAGTACCCCCCAATCTCCATGGGGGAGACGGCTGAAAATTTGGCTGAGAAGTACAAGATCGGGAGAGCGGCCCAGGACGAGTTCGCTTTGGAGAGCCACAGGAAGGCAGTCCAGGCGACGAAAGAGGGGAGGTTCCGTGAAGAGATAGTTCCGGTGAAGACCCTCGAGAATCAAGAGGGGATAAGCGTCGACGAGGGACCGAGGCCGGACACATCGTTGGACAGGCTCTCGAAGCTGAAGCCCACCTTCCGAAAGGACGGGACAGTGACTGCGGGTAACTCCTCGGGGATCAACGACGGGGCCGCTGCGATGTTGGTACTGGAGGGAGGGAGGGCGAACGAACTCGGACTCAAGGCTGTCGCCAAAGTCTTGGGGTCTGCGACCGCCGGGGTCCATCCGAGTTACATGGGGATAGGCCCTGTCTACTCCACGAGGAAATTGCTCAATCGGCTGGGGATGAACCTCGATGAATTCGGAATCGTGGAGCTCAACGAGGCCTTTGCGGCGCAGGTGCTTGCCTGCGCGGAGGAGATGCCGGAGTTCGACCTGAAGAAAACGAACCCCAACGGAGGAGCCATTGCCCTCGGTCATCCGCTTGGCTGTAGCGGGGCCAGGCTCGTGACTACACTGGTCCATGAGATGAAACGCACGGGGACGAGATACGGGCTCGCGACGATGTGCATCGGAGTAGGTCAGGGAATCTCGACTGCCTTCGAACTAGTGAAGTAAGAGTTATCTCCCAGAGGGGATTCGAGGTCGCTGTAATGCAGGAGGAAGCGCTGCCATCGTACCAGATGTTCATCGGCGGAAGCTGGGTGAACTCCCATTCCGGAGACACCTACTTGATCTTCAACCCGGCACTCGGTCAGGAATTGGCCAAGGTGGCCAAGGGAGGCCACGAAGACGTTAGGGCCGCGGTCGACACCGCGAAGAAGGCCTTCCAGGACCCGGCCTGGAGGTCCATGGACCCCAGCAAGAGAGGACGAATTCTGTTCAAGCTGGCCCAGGGCCTTCGGGACAAGCTCGCGGACTTTGCGAAGTTGGAAACGCTCAACAACGGGAAGCCTCTCGGGCAGGCGAAGGGCGACATCGCAATGGCAGCGAGGCACTTCGAGTACTTCGCGGGTCTTGCCGACAAGATCCAGGGCAGCACGATCCCGGTTCCCGGAAACAGGCTCGACTACACAGTCAAGGAGCCTCTCGGAGTGACCGCGCACGTCGTGCCGTGGAACTACCCACTTGTGATGGCGGCGAGGAGCATTGCCCCCGCGCTGGCGGCGGGGAACACTGTGGTCGCGAAGCCCGCATCGTTGACCCCCCTGACACTGCTGAAGTTCGCGGAGCTGACGAAGGAGGCAGGCTTTCCTGACGGTGTTGTGAACGTCGTTACCGGGGGTGGAGATGAAGTCGGGGGAGCCCTCGTAAAGGACCCGGATGTGAAGCTCGTTGCCCTCACCGGCTCGGTCGAGACGGGCGTCAGGGTCGCGGAATTGGCTGCGGGCAATCTCTCGAGGGTCGTCCTTGAGCTTGGGGGGAAGAACCCAAACATCGTTTTTGCGGACGCGGACTTGGACAAGGCGGCCAGGGGGGTCCTCAACGGGATCTTCACCAACGCGGGACAGATGTGCTGGGCGGGCGCGAGGCTGCTCGTAGAGGCCGGAGTCAAGGATGCCCTGATGGCGAAGCTGGTCGCAGGCGCCGCGGCCATGAAGCTTGGGAACGGGCTCCAGCCGGAAACGACAATGGGGCCGCTGGTGTCCGCCTCGCACAGGGAGAGGGTCTCAGGCTACGTCCAGGTGGGCATCCAAGAAGGAGCCAAGGTCGCGGCCGGGGGGTCCGCGCCTGAGGGGCCAGAGTTCGGCGCGGGCTACTTCTACCATCCGACCATACTGGAAGGGGTTTCCCAGGAGATGAGGGTCGCCAGGGAGGAGATCTTCGGGCCGGTGCTGACTGTGACCGCCTTCGAAGGCCAAGCGGAGGCCGTCGAGAAGGCCAACGACGCAGACTATGGGTTGTGGGCGGGCGTCTGGACCAGGGACCTGGGCAGGGCGCACAAAGTGGCGGGCCAGCTCGAATCAGGGATCGTAACCATAAACGAGGAGCCGATCACCTTCCCGCAGACGCCCTTCGGCGGTTTCAAGAAGAGCGGGAACAGCTCGGAGCAGGGGATGGACGCGGTCAGCACGTATGTGCGCGTGAAGAACGTCTCGGTGAATCTCGACTAGTCAGCCCTTCCAGACCTCTTCCCTGACCCTCGCCTTCCTGTTAGTGAGCCTTGATAGGTTGAACAGGTAGGAGGAGAGCCTGTTGAAGAAGGGGAGGAGCTCCGGGTTGACCTTCTCCGACTTCGAGGCGGTCAGGATGCGCCTCTCAGCACGCCGGCAAACGGCCCTCGCGAGCTGGAGCCAGGCGCCAGCAGGAGACCCGCCTGGGAGGATGAAGTTCTTGAGGCTGGGAAGGCGCGCGAGGAGGTCGTCGGTCATCGCTTCCACCTTCTCGGTGTCAGAATGGGTGATTCGGGGGACCTTGGACCCTGACCCAGGCTCGCTGGCGGCGTCGGCCCCGGCTACGAACAGCATCTTTTGAACCCCTTTCAATGAAGCGACGAGGCGTTTGTCCTTCGTCTGTGAGATCACGACCCCGAGCAGGCTGTTTAGTTCGTCTATGGTCCCGTAGGCTTCGACAAGAGGCGAGTCCTTGGGGACACGCCTGGGGCCGTAGAGAGATGTCTCCCCGCGGTCGCCTCTGCGGGTGTACAACGTCGTCCGCACTGCAGGGAGAATAATAAACGATGCCGCCCTGACCGTGTCAAAGAATATTACACATTGGTCGTATCTTTTGCAGTCGGAAGGAATTTATCCGAAAGTTCCAGCATCAGGGAGGCGAGTCACATCACGGCATTCGATTTCCAGGACAAACATCTCTTTACGCCCCAGGAAGCATCGAAACTCCTCCCAGACATAAAGCCAAAGGTCAAGGAACTCATTGAGCGCAAGAAGGTCCTGAAAGGGCTGCATCAGGAAATGGAAAGATACAACCTGCTGGGGTTCAAGACGGCGGAGGTCGCTGAGAAGGCGGCCCAGCTCGACGCGCTTGTGGAGGGAATGACCAAGAAGATGGCGGAGCTCGAGGACCTCGGAGTGATGGTGAAAGACCTCGATTTTGGACTCATCGACTTCCCGGCCGAGAGATACGGCGAGAACGTCCTTCTTTGTTGGAGGTATGGCGAGTCCGACGTCTCGTTCTGGCACAAGCCGAGCGAAGGGTACAACGGACGCAAGCCCCTCCGGATTCAGCTCATCCAGCCCTAGGCACCGAGAAGCCTCTCCGCGTTTCGCCGCAGCAGAAGCTCTGACACTCCGGGCTTGAGCCTGGGTTCAAGGCTCTGCCTGAAGTCTTCCATCCACTCCTTCTGCCGGAGCATCGGGTAGTCCGTGCCGAAGAGGAACCTGTCCTTGAGGATCCCGTTCAGGTAAGGAAGGATATTCGACGGCAGGTACTTTGGCTTCCAGCCGGAGATGTCGAGGAAGACATTCGGGTTCCTGAGGGCGACCGCGATGGCCACGTCGGACCAGGGCCACCCGAAGTGCGCCATGGCGACCTTCAGGCCGTCGAAGTCCTGGCAAACCTCGTCGAGGTACTCGGGCTTGCTGTATCTTATGTCGCAGTCGCCCAGGCCCGTCGTACCGGTGTGTAGCAGGATCGGAACCCCGTTCTCCTGGCAGAAGTCGTAGATAGGGTACATCAGCTTCCTGTCGTTGGGATAGACAGAGTTTGCGCTGCTGTGGATCTTGAGGCCCTTCATCCCAAGATCGTTGACGGCTCTCTTCAGCTCCTTGACCGCGTCCTTTCCCGCGTTGGGGTCTACTCCCGCGAAGGGGATGAGACGGCCATCGGCTCTCCCGGCGATTGCGGCGAGCGAGTCGTTCTTGAGAGTGTAGTTCTTGAAGCTAGGGTTCCCCGTCGCGTGGGTGTCCTGACCGAGGATGACCGCCTTCGAGACGCCCGCCTCGTCCATCTCTGAGACGATCTGGTCGGTGGAGGCGGGCAGCTTCGAGACGTCGAGGTTGAAGAACTCGCACGCCTTCATGATGGGTCCGTTCTTTTTCATGAAATCCCTTGTCCAGGGGTGGACGTGGCAGTCGATGGACAAGCCCTGGGGGCGGAGTTTTCACAATCATTAAGTTTTTTTGGGGCGCCGCGGCGAGGCGACCGCGATGCCTGAAGGGACCCAGTTAGTCGAGGGCGACAACGCGCCCGACTTCTCCCTCCCCTCCACCTCGGGGAAGGAGATCAGGCTGAGTGCCCTGAAGGGCAAGGACGTTGTACTTTACTTCTATCCGGAAGACGACACTCCGGGTTGCACAAGGGAGGCGTGCGCGTTCAGGGACAACCTGGCAAAGTTCAACGGCCTCGACGCCGTGATCCTGGGTGTCAGCAAGGACTCGCTGGAGTCCCATAGGAAGTTCATCGACAAATATTCCATCAACTTCACACTTCTGAGCGACGAGGACCTGGTGGCCCACCGGCTCTACGACACCTGGAGAGAGAAGAACAATTACGGCAGGACCTACTGGGGAACGGAGAGGTCCACCTTCGTGATCGGCAGGGACGGGAAGATCAAGAAAATCTTCAGGAGGGTCAAGGTCGACGGGCATGACGTTGAAGTGTTGCAGGCCCTGGCTGCGTAGGCACGGCCGGGCTTGGGTTCGTTCTTCGCAGGGATAAAAGCAGGGACGCTGGCGGGTCTCGTCTACATCGCGGGCCTCGCGGCCTTCAACCTGGTCGCCCTATCGGTCTACAAGGAGGGGGTCCTGGCGGCCATCACCCGGTCCTATTCGCAGACGTGCGTAGCAGGGGCGGGAGCAAACGCCACAAGCCTCGAGGATTGCTACGCCTCGGTGCTATCGCTGTACATCCCGCTAATCGCCTTCCTAGGCTTCTTCGTAGTCCTCTTTTTCGCAGGAGCCCTGGGCGCCCTCTTCGACAGTATCCCGGGAAGACGGGCCATCTTCAAGGGCGAGGCGGCCGCCCTCCTCGTCGGGCTCTTCTTGGTCTTCCCCCTCAACCTTGCTTTGGTCTACCAGGGGTATCCGGTCGATGTCGAGTTCGCATTATTCTATCCCGCCTGGACCTTGGTCTTCGGCGCTCTGATCAGCAGATTCTACCTGAGGTACACGCGGAAGCTCGAGTTCGTCAGCGCGCATCCGGAGGGCCTGAGGCTGCTCGTCGACGGCAGGGACGTCACTGGCAGGACGAGGACCTTGGCCCAGAATTCCATCCACAAGGTGAGGGCGGAGGCCAGCGACGAGGGCGAGTTCAGAGAATGGGCTGCCAGCGGAGGGATCCGGCTTGAGGATGCAAGGTCCTTCGAGACGGTCATGGACGTGGAGGGCGACGGGCGTTTGGTATTGAAGGGCGGAAGGAAGCAGTAAGGCAAACGACGAAGAAGAGTTCCCATACGGCCTAAGGTTAAATACGGAAATGCTGCAGTCCCTCTCAATGCGCCTCTTGGCCGTCGAAGACGAGGCCTATTGCATTAGGACACACGCCCACGCACCGCGGTGCAACGGGGATAGGCTCGTGTGTTACCGTTGCGGGATTATCCTGGGCTCCTGCCAAAGCGGGCCAAGCCTGGGGACGCTGCTGGACTACTAGCGGGTTCTGCCGAAGAGCTGGACCAGCGACCGGAAGCCCCTCTTGCCGTAGAACTTTACGGCTATCTCGTTCTGTGTAGGGACCTCCGCCGCTATGAGCTCGGCCCCCATCTTCTTCAGTTCCACCGAG
>JACQFO010000095.1 GCA_016200025.1 Nitrososphaerota archaeon | reverse complement strand
TCTTTCAGACTCGGCTAAGATTGGCGCGATGTTGGCTGCGTTCTTTGGGCACATGGGCTACGCTCTTTTGTTGATTGCGCCCTGGGGAGTGCAGGTGTACTCGCTCTATTCTCTTGCCAATCAAATCATACTGGGATGGGCGCTCCTGCTCACAGGACCGTCCCTACTCGCCGGAGTGGGATATGTGATCGCCAGAAACCCCGGCTGGCTTGGAGGCGCAGGCTCTAGAGCCCTGCAAGTTCCGAGGAGAGAGACGTTCTTGCAGAGGACCAGGGTTCCTCGGCGGGTCACAATGGGCCTGACTCTCGTCCTCATTCTGGGCTTCGTGGGGTACCTGGGCGCCATTGCCTACGCCCTCTCGACTCCCAACCGGGTGGAGGGGGGACGGGTTGTCGTCGAGATTCTAGAGACTCCCTTCTCGTGGCAGTACTCCCCTGGAGAAGTCACGGTCCAACTCGGAGTCAACGCCACCGTAACCTGGTCCAGTCGCTCCATATCCTTCGACACGGTGACGGACAGAGGAGGCGCCTTCGACTCCGGGCACATAGCGCCCGGGCAGACTTTCACTCATTCCTTTGGAATCGCCGGCACGTATGACTACTATTGCTCTTATCACCCCTGGATGACAGGCACCGTCAGGGTGCTCCCGTCAACCCCATGATGAGGTGATGTGGGCGCAACGGCTAGGGACCGGGCACGTTGACGACCGGGTCCCCGTCCCCTAGCAGGATGTTTACAATCACCGCGGGCAAGGAAGGGTCAGGGTTGACGTCTCTGTGGACGAGGCCAGGAGGAATGCGGAAGAAGTCTCCCGTGCTCACCACGACGGATTCGCCCGGTGGCCCTACCTCGAGCTTCAGCGTGCCAGAGACCACAAAGCCGAACAGTTGACGCGCCCCATGATGGTGCCATGAGGACACTGAGCCGCCTGCAACCGTCGACTTGGCCACGAGGGCGCCTTTGCTGTCGAAGGCCCGCTCCCGATTGATCCCGATGGTCGAACTTCCAGGGTTCAGCTTCCCCGCCTTCATGACCTCGATGGTTTCCAACGGCGGGCTAACCCCAGCCGATTATGAAACGATTATGGTGCCCAATTGACGATCATCTCTGGTGGGGACAGAGGGCACGTCATTCGTGCGCGGACGGCTTAATTCCCTCCATCTCAGAGAGCCTCGGGGTTGGCCGCGGGCAAGGGGTCGTTGTTCTTTGTGGTACACAAGCATCGTGCGACACGGTTGCATTACGACTTCAGGCTGGAGGTCGGCGGCGTGATGCCTTCCTGGTCCATTCCCAAGGGGCCCTCGCTGGACAGCGGAGTGAGGAGGCTGGCCATGCCTACGGGCGACCATTCGCTTGACTACAGGCACTTCGAGGGGGTTATCGCGGCTGGGAGCTATGGAGCGGGCCCCGTCATGGTCTGGGACGAAGGAACCTACAACCCCGAAGTTGAGTTGGAGGCGGGGGTCAGGAGAGAAGTAGGGACGCGCAAAGAAGCCGAAGACGTCGCGCAGGATGGACTGAAGTCGGGGCTCATGAAGTTCAGGCTCTACGGCAAGAAGCTGCACGGCTCCTTCGCACTGGTCCGGACCGCAGGATTCGGCGGCAAGGAGGCCTGGCTGATAATCAAGCACAAGGACAGGTTCGTGAAACCTGGCTACGACGCCAACGACTACGACGTTTCGGCTGCGAGCGGCCGCTCCATTGCACAGATTGCGGGGGAGGGGAGCCTATGACAGGCCTCCTCTCCCGGCTAGACCACTAGTTTCTTGTTGCCTGTAGCTAGGTCTTCGAGGAGTTGGTAGCTCCTCCAGGCGTCCTTCTCTTCCATGACTACGATGGCATGAGGGCTGCAGGTGATGTATTCTAGCAGGTTCACCCCGTTGCGGGCGAGGTGCGTGCTGATGGTGGCGACGACCCCGGGCATGTTGATCACTGAGTCTGAGAGGGAGATGACTATTTCCGCCAGGCCCTTAGTGATCTTGAGGATGTGTTTCTTGGGAACGACCGACTCCAGCTTCTCGATGTTGCTGTCGTCGGTGACGAGCTTTACGGTCTCGATGCCTGAGACGATGTGGAGGGTCTCGCCCCTTGAATAGTTGACCTCTCCGGAAAACTTCGCGAGGGCTCTGGGGATTTCGGGGTCGTTGGTCAGCGCCACCACGGCGATCCTGTTCTTCATGGTCAACTTCAGCACGAGGGTGCCCATGGTTTCCTTGTTCCCCGGGGCACCAGGGATTGAGTATCTCTTGGTCAGACTGACAGCCTGGTCTGATGCCCCTGCCGGCGTTTCCTTGCCGCGGTTGGGTTCCCACGGCATCTGGACTTTGTAGACGTCCACTGGGAAGGCAACGTTCTTGAGGTTCTGAGATTCGAGCTTTGTCAGACCGTAGGAGATCTTGTTCCTCACCTGGTCGTAGACCTGCTCCGAAATGCAGACCTCACCTCCTTCCGCGAGAGGCTCGATTCTCGAGGCGATGTTCACTGCGTCTCCGTAGACGTCTCCTTTCTGATGGATGACATCTCCGATGTGAATCCCGATTCTGATTAGTAGCTTTCTCCTGGCCCGAAGGTTGTACTTGTGAAGGACTCCCTGGACATCCACCGCACACTCAGTGGCATCGAGGGCGCTGTCGAATTCGACCAAGAACGCATCGCCCATCGTCTTGATCTCACGCCCGCCGTATCGGCCGAAGATCGGACGGACGAGCTCCCGGTGCTTCCTGAGCACCCTGAGCGAAAGGGACTCGTCCCTCTGGCTGAGGGCGGTGTATCCGACGATGTCGGTGAACATTATCGCCGCTAGTCTGCGGCCAGAGCGAGGCAAGTTGGAAGGAGGCCGCTCAAGGTTGGTGATAAAACCATTTGCTGCCCCAATTCGCGAATTTCTGCCTTGGTTGGATGTTCACGCTCACCCTGCAAAGAAACAGAAAAATAAGGCGAAGACAACGAAACGTTCCTACTTTGAGAATCCTGCTCCTCGCCATTGGGGTAGGTCTATTCGCTGCAGGGGTGGTCTCATACTGGACTGGAATGAACACCCTGGGCGACGTGTCAGTAGCCTGCAAGGTGCTAGGCGGTCCTTGTCCTTCCGGTGAAGCAGATACGCTTCGCATAGCTCAGATGGAAGAATTAGGTGGTGGGGCTTCGATAGCGATCGGCCTGGTGCTCATGGTGCTGGGATGGGGATTGGGCAGGGGCATGAAATTCGGGAACCAGCCACAACAGTGACGCGGACTCCTCAGGGACGATGGGAAGTCCGCTGTTTTGAACGGGCCCGGAGGGATTCGAACCCTCGGCCCCCAGCTCCGCAGGCTGGTGCCCTAATCCGTGCTAGGCTACGGGCCCAAAACTCGGGCATGGCCGTGCCTAGTTATGCTTTGAGGGCTCGTGAGCGAGTTCATTTTTGAATCTGACGAACCAGCATCCTGCTCGCCTCCGCCGGTCCGAGATCCGCGATGTAGGGACCGAGGCGAGGCCCGCGTTCGGATGCCAGGAGGATGGAATACACGAGCGGGAAAAATTCTGACGGTTTCAGACCGTTCTTTTTGATGGACTCGAAGGCCGCGTTCTGTATGGCGTCGGCGGTCTCCGCCGTGGCGATCCGTTCCGCGAACTCCAGCACCGCCTTCTTGGACTGAGGACTGAGCCTAGGACTCACCTGAGGGCCCTCTCCAGACTTTCCAGGACCTCTCGCCCACCCAGAGGCCCACCCGATCCTCGCAAGGAGGCCCTCCGACCTTTCCTTGACCATACCGTAGCTCAACAGGCGCTTCAGGACGAACTCTTCAGGGGCGGTCGGCGGAGCAAAGGATGCGAGTTGAGCAAGGAGCCGGTAGGGGATGTGCGCCTGCTTATCTTTCGGAATCCTAAGCAGCATCGTGTATTCATAGAGCCCGCGCTGCTTCGCATCCTTCATCGGGTTCGCGTCCCTCTTCTTCGCGTAATAATACTCCTCCAAGTCGTCGAATTCCTCCATGTAGACTGGGATGTCCAGCAACGAAACGTTGCGAGTCCCGATGATGCGCTTGTACATGAGTAGCCGCAGGCTTTCCGGCGAAGCATATTCCAGCCACTCCGCAGGCGTGACAAGGTTCCCGGCCGACTTTGATAGCTTCTTCCCCGACTTGTCCTGAAAGAGCTCGTACCTGGCGTGGAACGGAGGAGGATACATGAGGACGTTTTCGGCGACCCAGTCGTTGATCTTGACAGAGTCGGTCAGCTCCTTGCCATAGGCTTCGAACCTGATGTCGAATGCGGCCCATCTTGCGGCAAACTCCACCTTCCACATCAGCTTGCCTTCTCCCGTGGAGACCGCCACGTCTCCTTCGTGCCCGCACCCCTCGACGAACTTCTCCCCGAGCTTCGTCCCCTCGCAGCGGTAGTGGACCAGGTCGGTCACCGGGTCGAATGAAACGGCCCTGGTGGTGTAGATCCTCTTGCACTTTTGGCAGACCGGAGTGTAGGGCAGGCTCTCCTCGTACTTTGCCTGGCCCACCAGTTCGTTGATCTTCTTGCCGATTGCGTTCGAACTCGTGAGGATGGCCCGGATCTGTTTGTTGAGGAGGCCCGACTTGTAGGCCTCAGAACCGCTCTGGAACCTGTACTCTATCCCGAGCTTGTCGAGCGATTCTTTGAGGAGGAACCCCACGTGCTCGGCATAGGACTTGTGGCAGTCGAACGGGTCAGGGATCCTCGATACGGGGTGGGCGATGTAGTCGCTCAGCCAAGCTGGGAAGCCGGCGGGTACCTTTCTCAGACCGTCGAAGTCGTCAGAGTAGGCGATCAGCTCTGACTTGTATCCCGCAGTCTGCAGGGCCATCTTGATCCCGTAGCTTCGGATCGCGTCTCCAACGCTCCCAATGTGCGGGAGGCCCGATGCGCCGAGCCCGCTCTCAACCCTGACCAGGGAGGTGCTGCGCCCGAGGACCTTCTCGCGGTCGACGGTTTCGTGGGCGACCTTGTCCAGCCACGTCCCCCGGCCGATTATCTCCTGTGCCTCCAATCTGTCCGGGACGGTTGGGTCCACGGGTAATTAGGATGTCGGATGCTTCAAGTGCGAGGCAAGTCCGGTTCGAAGCTGGACTAGCGGTAGTAGGGTATCGTGACCTTCTCGGAGGGCTTTCCTTCCCTCGAAGAGCGCACCTTCTTGATCGCTTCGATGAGCACCGCCATTGTCACGGTGACGTCGTCCACGAGCTTCGTCGCCTTCTCGGGGTTGGGGTGTTTGGAGACGAATTCCTGCAGGACTATCGACATCGCGGTGTTGGCGATTCCGGTCATGTCCGCGCCGCTCAGCCCCTCGGTCTTCTCGGCCACCTCGTCGATGTATTGCTCCAGCACCGTCAGTTCCGCCTTCTTCTTCTCAATACGCTCCAGGAATTCCTTCCTCTCCTCGTTCTTCTTCGCTATTTCGTCTCGGACCCGTTGCCCTTCGGCCTTCTCCATGGGTTTCGTGCTGGACTCCACCTTCTCGGTGAGCTTGCTGACTTCGTTCTCGAGGCTCTCGACGCGTTCTTGCATCCGCTTTATCCGCTGCTTTCGAGTTCCGATGAGGTCGATTTCGAGTATCTGTTTTCGTGCGTCCTTGTCCGGGAGCCCGACCTGGATGACCTTGTCGAACCTGCCGGCGCGCAGCAGCGATGGATCGATGAGCTCAATCCTGTTCGTGGCCGCGAGGACTATGACTCCCTGCAGGTTCTGGATGCCGTCGAGCTCGGTGAGCAATTGACTGACAACCCTCTCGGTTACCATGCTGTCGCCTCCCATGCCCCTGACCGGAGCCAGGGAGTCGAGACCCATTTGCTGATGAGCTCAGGTCCGCGGACGCTGATGAAATTCGCTTCACTTTCTGTCGCTACGGCCTTTGCGAGCAGGGTCTTCCCAGTCCCGGAGGGACCGTAGAGCAGGATCCCCTTCGGCAGGTTGTAGCCGATCCTATCGTAAAGGTCGGGGAACTTCATCGGCCATTCCACGGCCTCCTGCAGCTCCTTCTTGATCCCTACGAGGCCCCCGATCTCTGACCATCGGACGTCAGGCGTCTCCAGATAGACCTCCCGCATCGCAGACGGCATCACGTCCTTCAGTGCTGCCTCGAAGTCCGACATGGTCACTGTCAGCTTGTCGAGCGTCTCGGGGCTGAGCCTGTCCTCTTCTAGCTGGATGTCGGGGAGATTCCTTCTAAGCGTCTTCATGGCCGCCTCCTTGCACAGGTACTCGAGGTCGGCGCCGACGAAACCGTGGCTGACGGACGCCAGCCTCTCCAGGTCTACGATGCTCTCGGTTCCATGAGGCTTCTCATTCTCCTTGTTCTGAATCAGGGGCATGTGCCTCGTGTGAATCAGGAGGATTTCCAGCCTTCCCGCCTTGTTGGGCACCTTGATCTCTATCTCCCTGTCGAACCGGCCCGGCCGCCTCAGCGCGGGGTCGATGGCGTTGGGCCTGTTGGTCGCTGCGATGACGATGACCTTGCCCCTGGCTTCTAGGCCATCCATCAGGGACAACAGCTGGCTCACGACCCTGCGCTCTACTTCTCCTGTGACCTCCTCCCTCTTGGGCGCGATCGAATCGATCTCGTCGATGAAAATGATGGAGGGCGCCTTCTCCTTAGCTTCCTTGAAGATCTCTCTCAGCCTGGCCTCCGACTCGCCGTAGAACTTGCTCATGATCTCGGGCCCGCTGATGGGTATGAAGTGCGCACTGCTCTCGGTGGCCACTGCCTTTGCGAGCAGGGTCTTGCCAGTGCCTGGAGGACCGTAGAGCAGGATCCCCTTCGGGGCCTCGACGCCGAGCTTCTCGAAGATTTCTGGATGGCGCAGCGGGAGCTCGATCATCTCCCTCACCTTCTGGATCTCGTCCTTCAGTCCGCCGATGTCTTCGTAGGTGACCTGCGGGACTCCCCTGAGGGCCTCGCCCTTCTCGGAGATGACGAAGACCGTGCGCTGAGTAATCAGGGCTGCGTCCGCGACCGGGCTGACACCCACCACCTGGAAGGTGAGCCTGCCCCCGAAGTACGGAATCATGATGTTGTCCACTTTCGTCACGGGCACGCTCTCGAGCGCGTCCGCCAGGTACCTTTCGTCGATGGGAGGGACCGCCTCTAGAGGCGCGACTACGACCTTCTCCGCGGGCGGGGCCTTGACCTTCTTGACCACGACCACGTCTCCGATCGCCACTCCTGCGTTGTTCCTGATCAGCCCGTCTATCCTAACTATGCCCCGTCCTTCGTCAGAAGGATACAGGGGCAGGCACTTTGCCACCGTGCGGCGTTTTCCCTTTATCTCAATGACGTCCCCGGTCGACGCGTCGAGGGCGTCCATGGCGTCATAGTCGATTCTTGCGACCCCTCTGCCGACGTCTCGGGTATATGCTTCTAGGACCTTCAGTTGGACTTGCTGCTGGCTCACGCCCGACCCACTCTCAGACAATGTCAACCCTCTTGAAGCCCTTATAGGCCTTGTCCTTCAATGAGAAGGAAATTTCCAAGACCCCGTTCTTGTACTCCGCCTTTCCGCTTTCAGGCTTGACCTCCGCCCTCAACGCGATTTCTCCCCTGTACTTTCTGCCGTTCCTCTCGGCCAGCACCACAGCAGTCTCCTCCGTCGCGTCAACCTTGATGTCGTTCTTCTCGACGCCGGGCATGTCAAGCAAGATCCGCAGAAGTCCGTTCTTCTCGTCGACGACCTGTTCGTTCAGCGGCGACCTGTACCCGTCGCCCTGCATCGGGCTGTCCCCGAAGAACTGGATCGTGGGCCTGCCCTCTGGGCCCATCTTGAAAGAGAAGCCAGCCACGAAAGGCCTCGAGGTCCCGCGGGTTACTGACAGGCTGCTTCGCACTGCGTCCTGGACTTCCTTCTCAAAGTCCTCCAGGTACCTGTCCAGCTCCTCCAGCATGTCCCTCAAGTTCTTCCGCTTGTCCTCTCCCATCAACTTAACCACTGGTTAATTAGCCATTGGTTAAACTCTTTTATAAACCCTTTCCCCAGCCGAACCTATGCGCGGCGACCCGGTCTCTGTCGTTGTCTCTTCGAAGACGCGGCTGAGAATCTCCGACCTGCTGTCATCAAGACCGAGGACGCTCAAGGAGCTGGCCGAGCTCTCAGGGGTCTCGATTCAGGGAGCACTCAAGCATCTGCGGAAGCTTGAGGCTCTAGGGCTCGTGGAAGAGAGGAAGGTGACCGGGGACGAGCTGAGGGTTAGGAAAGTCTACGCAGCCAGAGCGATCAGAGTCGGCGACTTCTCCCATGGAGACCTAACCGTGGTGAAGCTTTCCAAGAGCCCCGAGCCGGGCCTTCCCTCGGAGGACCCTGTCGGCGACCTCGAGGACCTTGCCGAAGAGATAATCATCAGGAGGAGGGAGGTCCAAGAGCTCACCAGGAAGTTGGGTAGGTCGATAGATTCGCTCGTCGACGACGAGGCGAGGGTCGAAGGGACCCTGAAGGCGCTCGACCTGAAGGAGTCCCAGCGCCAGATCCTCAGGATCCTCCTGTCGGAGGACACCGCCAAGGACGCGGAGGACGTCCTTGTTACGCACTTCGGGATGAAGGGAGGGAGAAGGTCTATAGAGAAAGCGTTGGCTGCGGCGAGGAGAAATGCCAAGAAGTAGAAAGCTGGTGATGGTCACCAACGACGACAGCGTGCAGAGCGATGGGCTGCTGAGCCTGGCCAAGGAGGTCTCAAGGCATGCTGAAGTGATAATCGTCGCCCCTGAGCAGCCGCAGAGTGCCACGGCCATGAGCCTCACCTTCCACAAGCCGCTGCGGGCCACCAAGGTAAGGCGGGGCCCCTTCCAGTGCTACGCAGTGTCCGGGACGCCTGGGGACTGCGTCATGATCGGCGTCAACAAGCTGCTGCCGAGAAGGCCCGACCTCGTTGTCTCCGGGATCAACATCGGGGACAACGACACCTTCCAGGATGTCCTTGCATCGGGGACCGTGGCCGCTGCCCTCCAGTCTGCGATCGCAGGGATCCCCGCCATCGCCTTCTCGATGGAGGTGGGGGACGAGTCTCTCTTCGCGCTAGAGTACGACCAGCCCGACTTCTCGGTGGCATCGTTCATCGCGGGCGAGATAGCTGGCGACGTGCTGGAGCACGGGATGCCTGGAGGTGCAGACGTACTGAACGTCAACTTCCCGCCGGGGGTGCGGACATCGACTGAGATTAGGCTCACCGAGGTGGGCAGGCACAAGTACACTGACAAGGTCTTGGTGAGGAAGGACCCGAGAGGCAGGGCCTACTACTGGCTCTTCTGCGAGAGGCTCTCCGAGTTCCCCTCGAACAGCGATGCGAGGGCAGTCCTCACCGACAGGAAGGTGTCGATATCGCCCATGGTGCTCAACATGTCAGGCCCGGTCTCAGACTCCCTCGAGCATTTGAGGGAACGGGTGGAGCGCAAGGTCAAGGCGTCAGGGACCCGCGGCCGGCTCAGGAATAAATAGCAAGGAAGGCGTTCGGGAACGAACATGCAGAGTGCTGGAGAGGGATGGGAGTCGGTCGCGCTTAGGCTGAGGGTCGTCTCTTTGACCTGGATCGTGAGAGTCCTGGTCCCTTCGCTCCTCGTTTCTTCTCTGCCGAAGAGGACGAGGGGGATCTCCTTCCACTCGGGCGTGTCAGGGATGGCCGTTGGTTTTGTGGTGGTCGCAGGGAGCATCGTGATAGGGTGGCTCCTGGGAGGAAGTCAGGGGCCTCTGGGTGCGGCGGTGTCGTTCTGGCTCCTAGGAAGCACGGGCCTGGTGATGGTGGCGAGCAGCTTGAGGCCGCTCGCCTTCGTGAAACCCATCTGCGTCAGATGCAGGCTCCTACCGGTGATAAGGGAGCACGAATCGATCCACCTCGCGGGCGTCTCGAGGGAGGAGACTGTATGGGCCTCAATGAGGCTGAGGCACAGCACCCAGAGCCTGGCCCTGGAGGCCGACCCTGCAATCTGTTGGTTCTGCCCGATCCCCAAGCGCCTGGCCGGCCACTAGGGTCCTGGCCATGGTCCACAGAGTAGCCGTCGTCGATTCCGACCTATGCCAGTCCAAGAAGTGCGGGCTGGAGTGCATCAAGGAGTGTCCGGTGAACATCAACGGGCAGGAGTGCATCGTCCTGGGAGGAGACAAGCTGGCGCTCATCTCCGAAGACCTGTGCATCGGATGCGGGATCTGCATCAAGGTCTGCCCCTTCGACGCCATAGACATCCTGAACCTGAGCGAGGAGCTGAGGACGGAGAAGATCCACCAGTACGGGGTGAATTCCTTCAGGCTCTTCCGGATTCCGACCGTGAGGAGGGGCCAGGTCGTGGGCCTCGTAGGCAGGAACGGGATCGGCAAGTCGACCGCGCTGAAGATCCTTGCCGGGCAGCTCGTCCCGAACCTGGGCGACTACGAGCGGGAGGCGAGCTGGGACAGGTTCCTGAGATACCTGAGCGGCCGCGAGATGAAGGAACACTTCGCCAGGGTCGCAGACGGGGAACTCCGCGTGTCCCTGAAACCGCAGGCGGTGTACAAGCTGCCCGAGGCCTGGACCAGGGAGACGGAGCTGCTTCTGAAAAAGATGGATGAAGGGAACAGGCTCAGGGAGGTGGTCGAGGTCCTCAACCTCGAGGAGACTCTCCAAAAGAAAGTCCCCGACCTCAGCGGGGGGGAGCTGCAAAGGGTCGCCGTGGCCGCAGCAGCGCTGAAGGACGCCGACCTTTACCTGTTCGACGAGCCCTCGTCCTACAACGACGTGTACCAGAGGCTGGCCGTCTCGAAGCTCATCGGAGGGCTCGCGGAAGAAGGCAAGGCGGTCCTCGTGGTCGAGCACGACATCGCGTTCCTCGACTACGTCACCAACTACGTCCAGGTGATCTACGGCGAGCCCGGGGACTACGGGATAGTGTCCGGACTATACGCGGCCCGCACGGGCATCAATTCTCTTCTGGACGGATATCTCCCACAGGAGAACGTCAGGTTCAGGGACCACGCCGTTTCCTTCGGACAGAGGGCTGCGGGGGAGCTCGTCGAAAGCGAAGAAGTGGTGGCGAGGTACACGGGCCTCCGGAAGTCCTACGACAGCTTCAAGCTGAAGGTCGAAGGCGGGACGATAAAGCAAGGGACGATCCTCGGCGTCGTAGGAGCCAATGCCCTGGGGAAGACTACGTTCCTAAAGATGGTCGCGGGACAGGAGAAGCCTACCCGTGGGAGCGTCTCAGTTGACGCCAAGGTGGCCTACAAGCCTCAGTATCTCACCTCCAGTTTCGACGGCACAGTGGACGAGTTCTTCACGTCCTCCCTTGGCCAGAGGTACGGCGACCCGTCCCTCCAGGAGGCGCTCGCAACCCCCCTGAAGATGGAGAAACTGCTGGCGAGGAGGATGAAGGAGCTGAGCGGCGGAGAGCTGCAGAAGGTCGCCATAGTAGCGACGATGGCGCAGGAGGCCGAGGTCTACGCCCTTGACGAGCCGTCCGCCTTCCTCGACGTGGAGGACAGGTTCGTAGTCGCAAAGGCGATAAACAGGATGGTCAAGTCCAGGGGCAAGGCTGCGGTGGTCATCGACCACGACCTCCAGGTCCTGGACATCATCTCCGACCGGCTGATGGTCTTCACGGGCAGGCCGGGGGTGGAGGGGGAGGCGACGACCCCGCTGAGCAAGGAAGACGGGATGAACGCCTTCCTCAAGCAGGTGGGACTGACGTATCGTAGAGACGTCAACACGGGCAGGCCCAGGGTCAACAAGCCAGGGAGCAAGCTCGACAGGGAGCAGAAAGAGAAGGGGACCTACTACTACGTCTCCTCTCAGAGGGAAGAAGTTGCCGAGGCTGATTAGCACAGCGGTCGAAAGAGCGCGGATTGGGAGCGGCCTGAGGGTCGCGACTGGGGTCGACGTAGTTGGAGACATCGCGATCGTAAGGCTGCCGGGTCTGCCGACCCGCGAGAAGAAGAAATTCGCAGCCGCACTTGCTGCAGAGGTGAAGAACGTCAGGTGCGTATACGAGCAGGAGGGGGGGATCGAAGGAGAGCACCGGCTGAGGAAGCTGAGGCACCTGGCTGGCGAAGAGAGGACACTCACCATGCACAGGGAGAACGGGTGCGTGTACAAGGTCGACGTCGCCAGATGCTACTTTTCTCCTAGACTTTCGACTGAGCGCCTCTCTATTGCGAGGAGTGTGAGTCCGGGGGAAAAGGTCCTCAACATGTTCGCGGGCGTGGGTCCGTTTTCGATCCCCGTAGCCAAGATCGCCGGGGCGAAGGTGACAAGCTGCGAAGTCAACGCCATGGCCTGCAGGCTCCACCGGGAGAACAACAGGCTGAACAAGGTGGACGGCCTCGTCACCGTCGTGCGAGGAGACGTGTCAAGGTGGGCGGAGACGACCGACCTGAGGTTCGACAGGATTCTGATGCCCCACCCGTCAAAGGCTGACGAGTTCTTGCCGCAGGCTGTCAAGTTGGCCCGGAAGCGCGCCACGATTCACTACTACAGGCACGTTCTCGGAAGGGACGTGGAAGAGGCGGGAAGCGCACTTTCGAAGGAACTTGCCAGTATCCTGCCTCGGAGGGCGAAGCGCGTCCTGCGGAAAGTGAGGGTGGTTGGGCCGAGGTGGGTGGAGATGGCCGCGGACATCCGCCTGGGGCCCTAGAACGGCAGGCTCTGGCTGTACCTGTAGAGGTGGGCGATGACCCCGAAGGTTATCAGAACCGCCCCCACGTCGAAGAGTGCCATGGCCCTCAGGCCTGAGCCCACCGCCTGGGCTGCGAGCCCGTTGACGACCACCTGGGCGATGATCAGCAGCAGGAAGATGATGTAGACCCATTTCTTCGTGAGGAGTGGGCCCTGGGGCGCAATGGCCCTCCTGACACGCTCCTTTGCCTTCAGGTACCTCAGGAACCCATACGTGAGGACGAAAGAAAGGACTGTGACCCCGAGCATGGAGGAGAAGTACAGGACGGGGTCTACGAAGAGCCTGGCAAGCGTGGCCAAGCTCGTGTTCGGGTTGATGTAGAAGCCCCAGGCTGTGGTAATCAGGATCTGGGCAATGCTGGTGATGCCAAGGGCTGTGAAGAACGGCCGGTCCTTCCAGTTGAGCTTCTTCGAGGTGTCGACGAAGGGCACGACGAGGGCCATCAGGAACAAGAGCGCGGGCATGAGGCCCCCCATGACGAACTTGTCAAACTCGGTCCTCAACAGGGCATAGATTCCCGTGAGATACCACTCAGGTATGGTCAGCTGGGGGTTGCTGGAGCTGTAGGGGACCCCGATGGCGACTGGGAAGATGGCCGATATGGCGAAGAGGCCCCCCACCACCGTCGATACTACAGGGAGGTCGAAGACGAGGTACCTGGGGAAGTGGATGAAGACCAGAATTAGCATGAACATCGGGAGGATGAAAACGTGGGCGGAATACAGCCTCAGCACGAAATCGGTGAAGCCGGCACCGAACGTTGCTAGGCGGGCGGCGCTCCCGATGACGGGGGAGGCGTTCGTCAGTCCTGCGCCGATTTCTATGGCCAGTCCAGCCCGCTGGTTGAACAGCAGGTCGTAGCCGGTGAAGGCCTCGACTCCGGTGATGATTCCGAGGATGATGCCTGTCACCCAGAGGACTTCGTTCTTGATCTTGAACCTGCCGCTGAAGTATTGGTAGTACATGTGGAGGACGGCGAGGAGGACCATGGCGTTGGAGGCGGTGTAGTGGATGTTCCTCATGAGCCACCCGAAGGGCACAGAGTCGTTTATCCTCTGGATGCTCGAGAACGCGCAGGTGATGCTGCCGCAGCCGGCCAGGGTCGGCTGGTAGTATATCATCAGGAGGCCCCCGGTGACGCCAAGGACGAGGAACGTAATGCCCGTCAGGACGCCAAGGTAGGCGAGTGGGCTCACGAATCGCTTGGGGAAGGTGTACTTCACGCCGATCCAGACGGTCCTCTCCAGCCCGTCCACGATCCACTGGTAGAGCTTCGATACCAGGTTCTTCCTTCCGGGAGCCTTGGTCATCTCACGACCTCATCGAGACCCTTCAGGTCCGCAGGAACCTCGCCCATCGGCTTGATGAAGTTCTGGTAGCTGGCCGATTCCCTTCCGAATCCGAGGTCGCCGTTCGCTCCGATGGATCCCACCTGGTTGTTGGGATATTCTTTCGTTGGGTCCCTGTTCGGGTAGAACACGTAGAGGTTACCGTCCGCGTCGGCCTGGAGAGTCAGCATGGGAATCGCATTAGTCGGTGGAGCCTGTAGCGCGGCTGGCCCATCGATCGCTCTCCCGTCAGGAATCTCGTAGATGCTGCCGTGGCACGGGCATTCGTACTGTTGGTGGGTGATGACCGTGGGCCCGGGGGGCTGATAGCCGTACTCCGAAGGGGTGTGAGTCTGTGTCGGGTTGTAGTTCGGACTGCACCAGAGGTGCACGCAGACCTTGCTGAACGCGACGAAGTCTGTCGCCTTCTTGCTCGAACCGCCGAGTTCCTCGGGCAGGCGGATTAGTTCGTACTTTTGGAACGTGTCGGGGTTCTGGGCGTCGAGGGTGGGGTCGCCCGAAGTAGGATAGGTGATCACCCAGTTGCCGTTCGGCGGGAACGTCGAGAGGTCGTTGACGTTGACCAGCCTCCCAGCCGCGGCGCCGTACTTCGTCTCGTCGTCGATGATAGCTCTCTGCAGAAGGGTGCGGGGGGCCTGGCCGATTGTTATCGCGGAGGAGAGGAAAGTACCCCAAGGAACGAAAGGAATGATGGAGAGGACAGCGCCGATCGCAAACATGGCTTTCACAAAGCCCCTCCTGCCCGAGTCCAACGGCTGCTGCGGCCTTGACTGCGGGGCTGGCGTCGGCGGTCTGGGAGGCGGCGCAGCCGCGCGAGGCTGTTGGACCGCAGGCGCAGACGGGGCCGCAGGCTTCGGAGGAGTCGCAACCGGAGGGGCCGGCTTCTTCTCCTGTTCGGAAGTATTCTGCTGGGAGTTTGGCGTGTCCTTGGTCTCGTCCGCCATGTATTCTCCGCGGAGTGGGTCGCGGGTGGCATTTTTAACCTTCGTATGAAGGAAGCGAAAATCTCAGAAAGGCGAAAATGCTTATAGCCATTCTGGCTCGAGGCTCGCAAGGATCTGCTTGAGCAGCAAGAACAGCACGGTGGTGGGCATCGTGGTCGCAGCGCTCATAATCGGGGCCGTGGCGTCGATAGGATACTACCAGTTCGCGGTCTCGCCCGGACAGACGACAAGCCCCACCACTTCGGTGACGACCGCGGGGTGCACTCCGACGACCTGCGTGAACGTGACCATACCCCAGAATTCAGGGTTGCCTCCGGCCATTGGATACAGCCCAGGAACGATAACCGTGGTCATCGGGGTCAACAGCACAGTCGTATGGACGAACGCCGACAGTGTAGCACACACGGTCACCGCCAATGATAACAGCTTCAACAGCGGAAATCTTGCAGCGGGTAGGAAGTACACTCACGCCTTCACCACTGCCGGGACGTTCCAATACATCTGCTCCTATCACTCGAACATGCACGGCACCGTCATTGTAAAGTCTCCATAGTTCTGACAAGACGCAAATAACAGAGCGCCCACCGCTGCGTAGGTTTGAAGGTCCTCACCTCTGACAGGGAGCTTGACGAGCTCTCCCGCGACGCAGGGATCATCCGTCTGAGACCCAAAGCCGCCTATGTCGCGGAATCAGAGAACGAAGTCTCGGAGGTTCTACGAATAGCGGACAGCCGCGGCCTTTCTCTGACAGCCAGAGGCGGTGGGACATCCATACCCAGCCAGTCCGTGGGCACGGGAATCGTGTTGCTGCAGTCTGGAAATGGCATCTTCATGGAGGCTGGCTCAGTGCGGTGCAGCCCCGCGGTCGTGAAGGCCCGGCTCAACAAAGAGCTGGGAGACCATGGCCTCTGGATGCCGGTGGACCCCTCGAGCTATGCGAGCTGCACGGTCGGCGGCATGGTCTCCAACAACTCCGCCGGAATCCGCACCCCGAAGTATGGGACGACCGTCGACCACGTGCTGGGCCTGAGGATGGTCTTCCCTGGCGAAGGACCGGCCCCGCTGGCGCCAACCCCCATCGAATCTGCGCTCTTGGGCGAGCCCAAACTGAGGAAGGTGGCAGAGCTGTTGTTGGAGAACCAAAAGTCGATCCTCGAGGAACGCCCCAGGGTCAGCAAGAACTCTTCGGGGTACAGGCTCGAGAGGGGGATAAGAGATGGGCTCCTCGACTTGCCCAGACTCCTTGTCGGGTCGGAGGGGACGCTCGGGGTCGTCACCGAAGTGACCTTGGCCAGTTCCACAAAGCCGAGGTGGCGCACTCTCTTCGTCGTTGATGCGACCCTCGAAGGGCTTGCAGACGTCGTCGCCTCTTTCTCAGGACTCGGCCCTTCGGCAATAGAGCTGTTGGACAAGTCTGTCTTCCATCGGATGGGAAGGGGCGAGATGATTGCAAAGTACACCAGGTCTGAAGGCAGCTACTTCCTGTTTTGCGAATTCGACGGGGACGACGGACAGGATGAGAAGATGCAGGAGGTGGCCGAATCGAAGGCGATGGGCTACGACCCGATGGTCTTGACCGAACCCTCGGAGGTATCCGCGGCCTGGGAGGTGAGGAACGAGACGCTGAAGCTGGGACTGGAGGTAAGAAGCGAGGGGAAGATCCTTGTCCCGGGCGTCGAGGACCTTGTCGTGCCGAAGGAGAAGCTGGCCGACCTCGTGAAGCTGCTGCAGGGGGAGTTCGACCGCAGAGGCCTCGTCTACATCTCCTATGGCCACGCGGGAGATGCCAATTTGCACGCCAGGCCCCTGCTTGACCCAGAGGCCCCAGCAGGGCGCAGGGTCCTTGAAGAGCTCATGGAGACCTGCTTCGAGGCCGTGTGGAAGTTGGGAGGCTCTATGACCGGGGAGCACGGCGACGGGATGCTGAGAGCCCCCTTCGTGGAACGCCAGTATCCCAGGACCTACTGGATCATGAAAGAAATCAAGAATATCTTCGACCCGAAGGGGCTCCTGAACCCGGGGGTTAAGATCGTCTGACCGCGGCGGCCCTGGCGAGAAGCCTGGCGACTCTCACCGGCTCGGGGAGCGACCCTTGCAAAGTGAAGATGTCGAGGACCCCTTTCGTCTCGGCTTGCCCGAGCCCCGAGGACCTGGCGTAGACCGTCTTGCCTGTGGCTAGCTTGACTCTCTTCCTCCCCCCGAGCGCCCTGTACGCAGCGAGCTTCGCCCCTGCCTTGCCAGGGAAGTGCCTCCTGATGGAGTCCTCAATGCCGGACGTCTCCTTGTAGGTCAGACAGATGACCGGGAGCCTTGTCCTCCTCGATAGCTCGTCCACGTCCACGATGTTGTAAAGGCTCAATATGGCGCCCGAGACAACCAGGACATTCACGTCATTGCGGCCGAGCCTCCGGTGCAGGGAGGCGATCGACGTAGTGGCGTCGTCACCGCCGACGGAGGTCCTGCCTAGCACGAGCCCGTCGACGACCAGGTCCCCCCTCATCACAACGCCAGCGAGGGTGGAAGTCCTCTGCCCCTGGCGGAAGCTCTCCGCGACGCCCAGCGCCCGCATCCCCCGCTTGTTGAGGTGGAGCCGCAAATGTCCTCGCCATGAAAGCCCCGCCCTAGACTTTTAACGTGTGGGGTTGCCAAAGGTCGGGTGGCCAAGCTTCACAACCTCCCGACGGGAGCACTCCTGCCCGAAGCGATCCTGGCGCTGGCCAAGAAGGACGGGGCTACGACCGCGGGCGTCGAAGGGATTGGTGCGGTCCGGAAACTGCGCCTGGCATACTTCAACCACAAGACGAAGGAGTACGAGGAGCATGTCTACCGGGAGTTCCTTGAGGTCACGAGCCTCTTTGGGAACGTGACGACCAAGTCAGGGAAGCCGTTCCTTCACATCCACGGCACCTTCGGAAGAAGGGACCTGTCGGTCCTCGGGGGCCACGTGATTTCGGCGGAGGTCTTCCCGCTCTTGGAAGTTGTGATAACGCCCACCACGAACAGGGCGCTACGCAGGTTCGACGAGAAGTCCGGTCTGAATACTATTTTCAAGACCTGAATGTTGCCCTCAATTACGTCAGGGGTTTCGGAGTGGGAAGGCCCAACTTCTTGAAGTGATGAGGCTCAGTCTAATGCCTTCCGGTCATATTGACCTAACCGTAACTCTGTAACATC
>JACQFO010000089.1 GCA_016200025.1 Nitrososphaerota archaeon | reverse complement strand
TTATATAATCAATTCACGAGCGCAGCCTCGCGAGCGATGTCCAGCACTGACCAAAACGCGATGAAACTCGGCAGCATCAAGACCGAGCTCCTGGTTGCCTGGATTTTCGAGCTACTGGTCGTAATCGCCTGGATCATTGGGTTCGTGTTGTTCGCCGTGGTCTTCTTTGCTGCATCGAGCCTGGCCGGACCCGGGGGAGGAATATTCGCAGGGGTCGGGGTGATATTCGGGGTCTTTCTCCTGATACTGATGATTCCGTCGATAATGGTCTTCAGAAGGACTGGCAAGATGCGATCCGCAGCCAAGAAAGGAGACATCGCTCGTCTGAAGAGCCTAAATTCATTGGGGTGGGCAGTAGTCGCCCTCATCTTTACAGGAATCATACCAGGAATCATGCTAATCGTTGCCCACGGACCTATAGACGAGCTGCAGTAGTCCAAAAACCCAGCGAACTCTATCCGCTTCCCGAGTCCAATTCGAAATGCAGTGACGACGCTACCTCACTGAAGATTGCCAACCCCGCCTGCAAGCGCGGACTCAAAGTGCATTGCGCCGTACATGTCGCCTTGGACCAGGCCTAGGGAGTTGGCCTTCGGCACGCCCAAGTGATGCATCGCCGTCCGGTAGCCGACGCCGAGCTTCTCTGCAATCTGGTTCAGGGGCCACTTGTTCAGCTCATAGATGACTCTGGCCCGGTTCTTACCGCCCCTGGCGCCTCCTTGGACATACCAGAGGACGCGCCTTAGCTCCTGGTCTTCCACCACACCGTGTGAGGTCGATTCCGGGTCTCAATACCTCTAACGAGGCGGATACTGGCAAGATTCTGTGAAATACGCTTAAAGGGCTTGGCACGGAGTCGGACGCAATGCGCAGCCGAGCCATCTCGACGACACTCGCAGCGGCTGTCGCGGTTTTGATCATCGGTGTCGCAGCGGTCGGGTACTACGCCACGATGCAGGGAAGTGGGCCCATAGGCAACTCCACGACCCCTACCACCAGCACGACCGGAAGTGCGCATACAAGCTCAACCGCAACGACCTCGGCGTCAGGGATACATTGTTCCACCGGGGGTTCCGGGTCTTTCGCCGTCTCCGCCTCCTACGACGGCGGCTTCAGCCCGACAATGCTCACCATCGCAGTCGGCCAGAGCGTCACCTGGACCAACACCGAGGGAGGAGTCTACGCCTATTCCCACACAGTGACGTCTGAGACAGGGGCCTTCAGCTCACCGACACTCGACTCCGGCCAGTCCTTCACCTGCGTCTTCAACCATACCGGAACATACCAGTATCACTGTTCGTTCCACTCCTTCATGACCGGGACGATCGAAGTCGGTCCCTAGCCACCACGGCGTGCTCCAAGCTACGCCGTGCGGGTCTTCGATGCCCTAGACTCCAGGTCGAAGATCGATTTCTCCTGTGAACGCTCGACGAACTCGGGCTTGATTCTTCGAAGGGCCTCCAGGGCCTTCTCCGCCGTCATCCCTCTCTCCTTCACCATGAAACCAGCCAGGGCACATCCCGTCCTCCCCTGTCCCGCCAGGCAGTGGACCGCGACGACCTTCCCGGAATCCAGTCCGCGCCGTATTCTTCCGGCTGCGTCCTCCAGGCTCCGGACGTCTGGTGCCTGATGGTCGCGCATCGGCACATGTTCGAATTCGATGGAAAATCCTTTCCGGAGTTCCTCCGGAAGTGGTTCTTCAGTGAGTGTCAGGACCAGACTTACCCCCTGCGCCTCGAACCATTTTACCTGCCTCCTCGAAGCCGGGTAGCCGGAGGCCGCAAGCTTCCCTTGCTCGACCCAGGCAAACCCCGACGGTTCATCCGAAACCCTGGCCCTCAACCTTCTTAGAAAGAGTCCGCCAGTTCCAAATCTTTTTCCGGGGCTCCTACGCCTCGAGCTTCCTAGAAGCTTTTCAGCTCTCTAATACTTCGAGTTTGCCGAACTTTCCGACGTTGAGACGCAACTCTCCGCGGAAGCTGTTGGTGTATCCGTTGGTGACCCTCACCTTTGAGCCTTGCTTGACCATGTCGATCTGGTCGTCCCAGAGCGAGAGCTTGATCTGACCGCTTTCGTCCTTTAGCATGCAATCCATGACCCTTGCCTCTCCGCCGGTCCTAAGGTTCACCGTGCGCGGGTCGGCCAGCTCTGCGATCTCCCCTTCTGCGTCGACTCTTCGCATCCCATCTCGTAGATCTTTGACGTTCATCTGTTTCAATGGTCGCCCGGCGGGCATATTTAACATTGAATCGCCCCAGCCCACCTTCGAAAGCGTTTAATCAGAAACTATCAGGAGCCCTCCACTCTTGTTCCCGAGCTTGGCTGACGCTGGGCTCCTTTCGTTGGCATTCCTGGCTCCCCTCCTCATTGTCCTCCTGGGGATGCCCCCGTTCATGAAATCCCTAGTGCGTCGAGGCCGGGTCGTCGACGACGTCCACAAGACCCCGCCTACGAAGGTTCCCGTGCCCGGGGGCCCGCTCCTCTTCATCGGCGTCATTGCTGGTGAGGCGGTCGCGTTCTTCGCCTTCGGGTCGCTCATTCCAGTCGCAGTCCTTGGCGCCGCAGCGCTGGCCTTCGCGGTTGGGATAACCGACGACATCTTCGTCCTCGGCTCCAGGTCGAAGCCTCTGCTCCTGCTTCTTGCCGCATCGCCGTTGGTTCTCCTCGTGATGCTCCAGCCCGACCTCTACCAGTCGAGTCTCGCGTTCCCCGTACTAGGAGCGACCAGCGAGCACTTCACCATTTACACCGCCCTCGTCATTGTCTCGTTCCCTGTCGTGGCCAACGCGTTCAACATGATGGACTCGTTCAACGGCCAGATATCCTGGTTCACACTGCTCACCTCCCTCGCGCTTCTCTTCGGGATCTCGCTGCGGACCCTGACCTCCCCGGGCTATTCCCTGGCGCATGCGGCCGCGACCCTGCCCCTAGTGGCCATCGCCGCCGGGTTCCTCGTCTTCAACAGGTTTCCGTCAAAGGTCTTCGACGGGGACAGCGGCAGCCTGATGTTCGGCGCCCTGTTCGCGGCCCTAGCCGTGACCGGGGGGGTCGAGATAGTGGCTATAGTCGCCATCATGCCCGCCATCCTGAACTCCTTCTACATCATCTCCAGCGTGCGTGGCTTCGTGGAGAGGAGGAGGATGGGCTCGAGGCCCACCTACATCGGCGAAGGCGGGATGCTCCACGCATCCATGGAGCCCAGCGCTCCTACCACGCTCGTCAGGATGCTCCTCCTCGACGGTCCGATGAGCGAAAACCAACTGGTCAGGGCGATCCTAGCTCTGACTGCCATTGCCTGCTTGCTTGCAGCCCTTACCTCGGTTATGACATGGGTGCTTTGAGATGAGGATCCTTCCTCTCGTGGGCTTGATGGCGGTCGCCTGGCTCCTCATAATCGGCGAGGTCTACGTCTTCTTCTATCTGATCTTGGAATACGCGCCGCCCATCCACGAGGTCGGCGCCCTCACCGCGCTGGCACTTCTCAAGGTCGCCGCGACCCTCGCCCTCGGCGGGGTCTGGTTCGTCGTCATGTCGTCCCTTTCGAAGGCCTACACGAATTCCAAGCTCAGGAACCGGACTCCCAAGCCTTCATCTTAGCGTCGAACTCCTTCCTCGTGTACGCCACCCTGGCCGGCACCCCCATCACTACCTTCCCCCTCGGCACGTCCCTGGTTACGACCGCGCCCATCGCGACCACGCTGTCCCTACCCACCGTGACCCCAGCCT
>JACQFO010000094.1 GCA_016200025.1 Nitrososphaerota archaeon | reverse complement strand
GACCTTTTCGTCTGAGGAGGCGATCTCCTCGGAGAGCGCAGAGACGACGTCAGAACGGTAGGAAGAGGGCTTGGACTTGTCGGTTATCACAGAGCCGCCCAGCTTGGCGACTATCGCTCTAGCCAGCTTTCCACGCCCTTGACGGGGATCCCTGCAATGAACGCGTCAAAGCCTCGCGCCTTGAGCCCCGAGATAATGCTTTTTTCCTTTCCTTCGGGTGCGACCGCGAGCACGCTGCCGCCCCCGCCCGCCCCTGTGAGCTTGGCCCCGTAGCAGCCCAATGAGAGGAGGAGGTCCACGAGCCTGTCGAGGGCCCGGTTGGAGACGCCCAGGGTGGAGAGGACTGCGTGGTTGAAGTTCAAGAGCCTGCCGAGGCCCTTCATGTCGTCCTTCTTGAGGAGGTCGGCGGCCATGAGGCTCACCTCGCTCGCGGATTCTGTGAGGCCCGCGAAGAGGCTTGGGAACATCTCCTTGACGCCCGAGACTCGGTTGATCTGGCGCCGCGTGCTCCTGGTGATGCCCGAGTGGCAAACGACGAGGGAGCGGGGGCGCGATAGGCGCACCTGCTTTGGACTGGTCCCTGGCGTGAACAGTATGACTCCGCCGCGGGCGCAGACCGTGGAGTCGATGCCAGAGGGGCGGCCGTGGATCTGTCCCTCCCCTATCATGGAGAACCGGATGACTTCGTCGAGGCTCAGCCTGAGGGAGTGAAGGCGGGAGAGCGAAGAAGAGAGGGCGACCATGGTAGAAGCCGAGGAGCCCAGGCCCGACCCTTCGGGGACCTGTGAGGATACGGCGACTGTGAGGGACGGGCTGAAGGAGAACTCCTTCGACATGGCCACTACCACCCGCGCGATTGCTCGGAGGGCGGGGTGGTTGGCGCCTCTGAACCTGTCGGAGGAGACGCGGAGCCGGTCGGACTTTGAGACCTCGACCCTGGACTTCCTCGGAATCGCCGCGGCCAGGGCCCAGGCGCCGTGGACGACGAAGTGTTCGCCGGTGATGATCACCTTGGAGGGGGCTTCAGCGATTGCTTTCATTGGTCACACGAATCTCATCGCCGCGTAGCCCACGACTTGAAGGTTGTCTCCGGTGGTCTCGCCGCTGCTCGCGTATTTGAGAAGCTCACCCTTTCGCATTCCCAGGGCCCTTGCCACTGAGATGACTGTGGCAACAGCGCCGAAGCCGCAGGCAGTGACCTGGAGCCTTTCGAGGGTCGAGTAGAAGGAGGGGACGTCCATCTTCGCCGCGTCTTCGAGGAGAGCGGAGTCCTTCTCCGCTGCGACAGAGGAGGGCTCGTAGTGGGTGAGGTCGGAGGAGGCGACGACGACGGCCCTCCTGCCTTCCAACACCTTCGCCAGGGCGCGGGCGATCGTCGCGGCTGTGCCTTCGTCCTGGAAGAGGAGCGAGACGGGCAAGAACGGGACAGAGTCGCCGTAGATATGCTGGAGGAACGGAAGCTGGACCTCGAGGGAGTGCTCCATCCTGTGAGCCTCGGGGTCGAAGCTCACTATGCCTGACTCGCGGACGAGCTTCGCGGCCGCGGCCTCGTCGACGCGCATCCTGCCCAAAGGAGTCTCCCACTCGCCGGACTCGAAGGTGGAGACCCCGCTCCCTATCCCGTAGTGGTTGGGGGCCACGACGACTATCAGGTCGGGGTCGGGGAGCGAGGAGGCGTGAAGGTAGCAGTGGGCTGCGACGGAGCCGGAGTACTCGTATCCGGCGTGGGGCGAGAGTATCGCGACGCATTCGGAGGTGCCGGGGTCCGTAGGCGGTAGGCGTCCTGGGCCGAGGCGCCCCAGGTAGCACTCTTTGATGAGAGATGTCAGCTGCTCTCGGTCTGACGGATAGAACGAGCCCGCGACGGCGGGCTTCCTCGGCGACAATGAAGGGCTGCTAGTCGCGCCGCTCGGATATACGTTCCTCTAGGATTTCGGCCTTCTCCTCTTCATCGATCTTGGTCTCGAAGTCCTCGATGGAGTATTTCATCGGCTGGTCGGCGGCGAGCTGGCCGGAGTGGGTCAGGGTCGCCCTGGCGAGGAGCCAGAAGATCGCGGCTATGGCCTTGCGCCCGCGGTTGTTGCCGGGGATTACGAGGTCGATGTCGTCGGTGATGTTGTCAGTGTCGCAGACCGCGATGACCGGGACCCCGAGCGTCCCGGCCTCGACGTGGGCCTGGGTGTCTGACATGGGGTCTGCCACGACCACGAGCTCGGCGTCGAGGTGCCCCGGGTAGAGGGGGTTCGTGAACGTCCCTGGCATGAACCTGCCGACCCTCGCCAGGGCGCCGGTGAGCTCGCAAAACTTCTCAACAGCGACTGTGCCGTGCTCGCGGCTGGTGTAGACCACAGTGTTCTGGGCTCCTGTCGACGCTATGAATTTGCCCGCGATGTCAATTCTCTTGAGGGTGACGGCATAGTCTATCATGTGAAGGCCGTCGGGGCGCGCCCTGGCTGTGAACTTCTCCATCGTCTTGGTCTTGACCGGCGTCCCGATCCTGATGCCGGTCGCAAGGAGGGCCTTCTCGGAGAGCCCTGGAGCTACGATGGTGTCGTCGGAACCCTCATCGTCGTCTTCGAGCTGAGACACTGCGAGGCACCCGCGCTCCTACTGCAGGTCGGCCTTGCGGCTGAAGAAGGGCAGGACCTGGTCTATGACGTCCACGGAGGAGATCAGCATCCGGCGGCAGCAATAGCGCTTGAGGCCCAGGTCGTCGAGGACCTTCGCGGGGTCTTCTCCGGCCTTGACCCTGGTCTGGAAGGGGGCGAACTTCTCGCCAATGAGGTTGCCGCAGGTGAAGCAGCGAATTGGGATCATCATGCGTGTTTACCTGTAACTCTTTTGCCTCTTGCGTCGTGCGCCTGGTCCTCCAAATTTCTTGGGCTCAGCCTGTCGCGGGTCGCCCGATAGTAGGTATTTATTGTATGCATTGATCCTGTCGCGGTATTCGCTTCCTCTCACCTGGTCCACGTAGGCCCTGGCGATGGCCATGGCAGCCGCGTCAGCCTGGCCCATGAACCCGCCCCCGGAGACGCTGACGTCGATGTCGTATTTCTCCCTCAGTTCGCCTACCACCATCACGGGGCCGAGGAGGTGGAGGCGCGCGGGCTCCGGCTCCCAGAGTTCGACCGGGGTCCCGTTGACCCGGATCCTCCCTGCGCCGGGGAGCAGCGCCGCTGTCGCGCGGGCAGTCTTGCGGGCCCCGGAGTAGAGCTTCGGGCCCTTCTTGACCGGAACCTTCGGAGGGTTGACCATCCTACTCGTTCCACCCTAGGCTCTTCGAGAGCTCCCTCATGGTGACGTAGACGGGAATGGGGCGCCTCGCCGCGCTGTCTTCGAACTGCTGGAGTTTCGCGGAGTCGACGCCCGCGGGGACCCCGATGTAGACCCTGAGCCTCTTCATCGCGAGGGCGCCCTTGGGCTTCTTTCTAGGGACCATGCCCCTGACCATCCTCCGAAGTATGTTGTCGGGCCTGCGTGGGTGGATGGGGCCGTAGATGGGGTTGACCCTGCTGGCTATCTCCAGCTTCTCCTTCCACTCGTTGATGACTGCGGTCCGCGAGCCGGAGAGGAGGGACTTCTCCGCGTTGACTACGATTACGCGTTTGCCTGAAATCACGAGCTTCGCGACCTTCGAGGAGAGCCTGCCCGCGATCTGGTTGGTCGCGTCGACGTAGACCGTGGACTCACTCGACAAGCTTCACACCGCTACCTTTGGGGTATTTCTTCAGGAACTGTTCGACCGAGAGGGCAGAGCCTCCCGCTGATTCGATCTTCGACCTGGCGCTTGAGGAGAAGGAGAACGCGCCCACGACGACCTTCTTGTCTATGATGCCAGAACCGAGGACCTTGCCCGGTACGAAGAGGGCTTGGCCGGCTGACGAGATCCTCGAGATGCGGCCGAGGTTCACCTCGATTTGGGTCCCGGCGGGCCTTGAGAGGAGCCTGGATGCGACGTCCCAGATCGGTGCCTTCTCTGACCTGCCGGCCTTCTCGAGCATAACTGCGACGTGCCTGTGGAGGGGGTTCGAGGAGGTCATGCGGTCGCGCTACCTACCGAGACCTGTATCTCCTGGAGCTTCTTCTCGAGGAGCTCTATCGCCTTTAGGACAATCTTGCCAGCTCGGAGGCCCCCCGCTGACTCCACCATCAGGTTGAACGTTCCTTCGTTCTTGCCGTCGGTGAGGACGGCGACTGTGCAGGGCTGCCATTTCGCGTGCTCCTTGCCCTTGCCGAGGCGGGCGTAGGCTTCAAGCTTGACAGACTGTCCGAAGGCAAGCTTGACGAGTGGTATGGTCTCGCTCACGGGCCTGATGTCCCGGTCTTCGGAGACGAGGTCGCCGCTGGTGACTGTCGAGACCTTGTCCTTGCCCTTGGCGTCGAGGACGAAGAGGACCCTGCACTTGTGGCAGCCCAGGGGGTTGCCGCAGTCGCAGTCTTCAGGGAGGTTGTATCTCTCGAGGTCGGTCTTTATCGGCACCATCCCGAGCCTGTGGGCGAGGATCTCGTCGTAGAGGACTGAGGAGTTTTCTAGGAAGACGACGTCGTCGATGGCCATGGCGGGGACCTCCGCGATGCAGAACCTCCGCACTGCGTTGGCGTAGGATCGGTCGATCCCGTCGAGCTGGAGGGTTACAGAGTCGCCTGTGTCTTCCAGCAGCTTGACCTTAACCATCGACCACACCTGCTAGGTTACAATATTTGCCCATGAGACGTTCCGCTTCGAGCGTCGGGATTCACTTGGGGTTAAAAAGTTTTGGAGAGGTCATGGATAGGGCGAGCCTTCTCGCCCCTGCGCGCAGCTTTGTGAAGATCTACAGTGCAGTTGAAACGGCTATGACCAGAGCGCCAGCGGCGAGGAGCGGATACGCGAGCGGGGACACGCACCTGCAGTTTACGTTTGAAGGACAACTCGTCAGGCACCCCTGGAGGAAGCCAGTCCCGCTGATGAATGCCCCGATGATCATCCCAAAGGCGGCGGCTTTCTGGATTGTGGAATTTTCGGGCAATCCCTGAATTTGAGATGAGAGCCCTTCAAACCTTATAACCTTAGACGGTCGGGCAGGTTCGGAATATGTCGACGGCTTCTGAATTCAGGCACCTCGTGAGGGTCTCGGGGAAGGACCTAGACGGGAACAAGAAGGTCATCATCGCACTTTCGGACCTGAAGGGAGTTGGCTACAGCTTTGCGAATGTAATCACCAAGAACCTGAGCCTGGACCCGAGGGTGAGGCTGGGTACCCTTTCGGAGGACCAGGTCAAGGACATCGAGAAGGCGATACAGACGTTGACCAAAGGGTCGTTGCCACAATGGTACTACAACAGGAGGAACGACCCGGAGTCAGGGGAGACCAAACAGTTGATGGGCTCCGACCTGGACTTTGTCCAGAAGAACGACATCGAGGACGAGAGGAACATCCAGAGCTGGAAGGGGGTGAGGCACGGGCTTGGGCTCAAGGTGAGGGGGCAGAGGACCAGGACCACGGGCAGGAAGGGAAGGACTGTGGGGGTCAGGAAGGCCTCACTGATTGCGGCTGCGAAGGCCGCTGCGACAGCGAAGGAAGAGAAGTAGTAGTTGGGAGACCCGAAGAAAGCCAGGAAGCAGTACAGCAGGCCCCGGAGCCCGTGGAGGGCGGACCAGCTGGCCCAAGAGCTGTACCTTCTAGGCACCTTCGGGCTCAGGAACAAGAGAGAGCTTTGGAAGACTCAGACTCAGCTCTCCTCGGTGAGGAAGCAGGCGAGGGTCCTGCTCGCGGCAACGGAGGTCGTCAGGCTCCGCGAGGAGAAGAAGCTGCTGGACAGCCTCCGCAAGCGCGGCCTGGTCGCTGAAGGGGCGAGCCTGGACGACATCCTCAGCCTTACAGTCGAGGACGTCCTAACGAGGAGGCTCCAGACGATCGTGTTCAAGAGAGGGATGGCGCTGTCTCCGCTGCACTCGAGGCAGCTGATAGTGCACGGGCACGTCAGGCTCGGGAACCGGACGATCACCGTGCCTGGCTACGAGGTTGGCGAGGGCCAGGAAGACGTGATCACGCTCAGCGCCAAGAAGGAGAAGGTGGCGGAGCCGGAGCCCGGACCGAAGGCAGAGGCTGAGGCCCCGGTGGCGGAAGCGGAGGCAAAGGCGCAATGAGTGAGATGTCTGAAGAAGAAGTCTTGGCGGACCGTTGGGGTGTTGTACACATCTATTCGTCCTACAACAACACGATAGTGCACATCACCGATCTGACCGGGGCCGAGACCATAGCGTTTTCCTCGGGAGGGAGGCACGTGAAGGCAGACAGGTTCGAGTCTTCGCCCTACGCTGCCATGAGGAGCGCGTCAGCAGCCTCCGACGTAGCGAAGGGGAAGGGGATCACAGCCGTCCACATCAAGGTGAGGGCGGTAGGTGGGACGGGTCCAAGGACCCCTGGGCCGGGGGCCCAGGCAGCGATCAGGGCCATAGCCAGGGCGGGGTTCAGGATCGGAAGGATAGAGGACGCCACTCCGATCCCCCACGACACGACAAGGAAGAAGGGCGGGCGCAGGGGAAGAAGGGCCTAGCACATCAGAGCTGTCTTAGAAGTTCCACGGAGTCCACCTTGCCGTCGCCGTCTTTGTCTGTGCCTCTGAGCAGGCACGCGAAATCGCCGGACCTGTACTTCTGAAAGAGCACCTCCGCGAAGTTGCTGATGCCGATTATCGCTGCCTTCGTGCCCGCGCCCGTGAGGCCCGCAGCGACGACGCAGGACTTCTCCCTGTTCCACGGGTTCCGCACCTTCGCAACGACGCAGTCGAGCTCGGAGCTGTAGGCCCGGCCGTTGTCGTCGACTATGGAGCCCCAGAACCCGCCCTGTTTGAAGCGGATCGGGAGGTGGGGGTTGAGCTCCTCCGCGACCACGTTGGTCCTGGGGCCTCCGACGACCACGAGGTTCGAGCCCAGGAGCTTCTCGGCCCTTAGGTCGACGTCGAGCTTGATTGGGAAGCCCGTGGGCACGGATACGAACTGGCCCAGTGCGAAGCCTAGCTGGACCGCGTAGTGTCCGTCCCTCGCCTGTGTACCGCCGGCGCCGTGCTGCAGGGGGGAACCCACCACTATCCAGCCGTCGAACTCGCCTTCCCGCAGGAATTCCTTGAAGAACCGCCCCAGGGCCTTCGACCTGGAGGACGCCTGGAGCGTGGGCATCTGCTCGCCACGCACTGGGAACTCGACAGCGTAGCCGTCGGTCGAGAGGGCGAAGAGGTTGGCCTCGCCGCCCCTGATCGATTCGCTTCTGACCCTTGCGATCAGGCCTGCCTTCTCCAGCCTCCCGATGTGGTAATAGACAGTCTGGTGGTGGGCGCCGAGGGCCCTCGCCATCTCCGCGGGGTACTTCGGGCCCGCGGCAAGCAGCGAGAGTATCTTCTGGCCGACCTTGCCTGAAGCGGCCTTGAAGCCGTCGGGCTTCTCTGAGACCAGGACACGCTTGGCGATGCCTCCGTGGGCCCTCGGGTCGAAGAGGAGCTTCTCCTTGTTCACGGCCGCTTGGTCCCCCCACCACTAATAAACGGTTTTGCATGGTGGGCCGGCTCGAACTACGCTTCCTCGGGAGGAGCATGCAATGTCAAGCTTGCACGGTGGAGGAAATCGCTTTGCGGACCTTATTACCGAGCGGAGGTCGAGCACAACGACATGTGCGGCATAATCGGCTGCGTTGCCGAAGAACCGGTCGCTGGCATACTCCTGGAGGGTCTCAGGAGGGTTGAGTACAGGGGCTACGACTCCGCCGGGATGGCTACGATCAGCGGAGCCCGGCTCAGGGTGAAGAAGGGCGCTGGGAGGGTCGTCGAGATCGAGGAGAGACTAGGGCTGTCAAGCCTCAAAGGAAACATCGGGATCGCGCACACTCGCTGGGCGACCCACGGGGGAGTCAGCGACAAGAACGCGCATCCCCATGCGTCCTGCAGGGAGTCGGTCGCGGTGATACACAACGGGATCATCGAGAACTATCTTCCGCTGAAGAAGGCGCTGACTTCCAAGGGCCACAGGTTCAAGAGCGAAACGGACACGGAGGTCATCGCCCATCTGATAGAGGCCGAGTATGCGAGGGTGAAGGACCCGCTAAAAGCGACTTCCGCGGCTACGAAGAAACTGAAAGGGCAGTATGCTATTGCTGTGATGTTTCAGGACAGGCCCGACGTGATAGTCGGGGCGAGGAAGGACGCGCCCCTCATCGTAGGCGTAGGGGACGGGAAGATGTTCCTGGCGAGCGACGTCCTCGCCTTCATCGAGCACACTGACAGGACGATCTTCCTCGAGAACTTCGAGGTCGTGGAGCTGACCAGGAATGGGGCGAAGATAGTTGGACCGAATGGGAAGGAGGTCAGGCGCAAGCCGACGCAGGTGGCGTGGGAGCTGTCGGACATCTCGAAGACGGACTACGCCCACTACACCTTGAAGGAAATCAACGAACAGCCTCAGACTGTGGTCGGAGCCTCGGTGCAGGAGGCCGGGAGGGTCGCGGAATTCGCGAAGATGGTCAAGAGGGCGAAGTCGCTCTTCATCACTGCGTCGGGGACGAGCTACCATGCGGGCCTGCTGATGAAGTTCAGGCTCAACAAAGAGGCGGGGCTCAGGTGCGACGTCGTCGTGGCCGGGGAGCTCAGGGAGCACGCCGGCTTCCTGGGCAAGGGAGCGGCAGTGGTCGTGCTTTCCCAGAGCGGGGAGACGGCGGACGTGATGGAGGCGGTCAAGATTGCGAAGAAGAGCGGCGCGAAGATTCTCTCGATAGTGAACGCGGCCGGGTCTTCGCTCGCCAGGGAGAGCGACGTGGTCCTATTGTTGAACTGCGGGCCCGAGGTGGGCGTCGCGGCCACGAAGAGCTTCACGGCCCAGGTGGTCGTGGCCAACCTGGTCGTGGACGCGGTACTGGGGAAGAAGAGGACGAACGGGTTCAAGGAGCTCGGGGAGGCCGTGCGGGTCGCTCTTGAGACGGAGAAGCAGATCCTGGGCCTGGTGAAGTCCTACTGGGACAGGCCCGACTTTTACTTCGTAGCAAGGGGCTACGAGAGCCCTGTGGCCATGGAGGGGGCGCTCAAGCTGAAGGAGCTCTCATACGTGCACGCGGAGGGGATGCCGGCGAGCGAGCTCAAGCACGGGACCCTCGCGCTCATAGAGAAGGGGACGCCGGTCGTAGTCATCAACCCCTCGGGGGACGCCCACGCCGACTCGCTGTCGAGCGCCGAGGAGCTGAAGGCGAGGGGGGCGGAGGTGATCGGGGTCTCGGACACCAACGACTCGGTCTACAAGCACTTCGTGCAGGTGCCCAAGGTCCAGGCCAAATTCATGCCAATCGTCGAAGTGATCCCACTGCAACTATTGGCCTACCACTTCGCTGTTGCGCGGCGAAACGACCCGGACTATCCGAGGAACCTGGCAAAGTCGGTCACCGTAAAGTAAAAGGAATTAAGCGGAACTCACGGGACCAGCGGGCGTGGTGTCGAAGAAGAAGGAAGTTCTTTCGAAGCCCGTCCTCACGATCCAGGTGGGCCGGAAGAGCATCTCAGCTTTGTTGAACGAGATGGCCCAGACCGGGTTCCAGGGCAAGAAGCTCGGGGAGGTCGCGAACATCTGGGCCGAGATGGCGCGCCAGAAGGACCTGACCATCTTCCTCGGGTTGACCGGGTCTCTCAGCACGACCGGCCAGTGGAAGATAATCAGGTGGCTGATAGAGAAGCGATACATCGACGTGCTTGTAAGCACGGGTGCGAACATCTCGGAGGACATACTGGAAGCCCTCGGCTACCACTACTACCAGGGGACCTGGCTCGCGGACGACGAACAGCTCCTGAAGCTAAAGATCGACAGGTTCTACGACGTCTACGCGGACGAGATGCAGTACAGGAAGCTCGAGAACACGATCTACAGGTTCGCTTCGACGCTTGACGGGAAGAAGACCTACTCCACGAGGGAGTTCCTCCACCAGTTCGGCGAGTATCTCTCGAAGAGGGGCATAGACAGCATAGTCGCTGCAGCCTACGAGAAGAAGGTCCCGATCTACTCGCCAGGGCTGATCGACAGCGGGTACGGGGTGGCCCTGAGCCTGCTCATGAGGAAGAAGGGTAAGATGATAAGGCTCGACCAGACCAAGGACATGGAGGAGCTCGCCCAGATTGCAGAGAGGACAAAGAGGACGGGCGTGGTGTACCTCGGCGGGGGCGTGCCCAAGGACACGATACAGCTCTCGACGATCATAAAGTCGCTCGCGAAGGGCGGGGAGGAGGAGACGCCTCACGAGTACGCGATACAGATCACGGCTGACAGCCCTCAGTGGGGGGGTCTTTCTGGGTGCACCCTTGAGGAGGCGATAAGCTGGGGCAAGATCTCCTCGGGGGCGAAGAAGGCCACGCTCTACTCCGACATAACCCTGGCCCTGCCACTCGTGGCGCACGCTGTCAACGAGAAGGTCGAGAAGAGGAGCCACCCGCCCGACCTGGGCTGGGTCTTCAGGGCCTAGACCGCGCTTAGCTTCAGGGTATCAGACCTGTCTTCTCCGTGGGAGAGCAGGGCGACTTTGACCCCGGCCCCGGATTGGAGCTTCTCGATCAGCTTTGCGACTGGACCGCGCGCCACGTCCTTGAGGTCTTCGGCCCTGATCGCAGCAAGGTCCTCGTAGACCGGCTCGACCCGGTCGATCTCCCCGAGGAAGTCGTAGAGGTCGGAGGATTCCTTGCCGCCGGATCGGTAGGCGACGCAGACCCTCAGCTCTTTCAGGCCGGCGAGGACGTCGACCTTGGTGAGGGCCACCTTGTCGACACCGCTGATCCTGGCTGCGTATTTCACCGCGACCAGGTCCAGCCAGCCTATGCGCCTGGGGCGCCCCGTCGTCACTCCGTACTCCTTACCCTTCTCGCGGATGGCGTCCGCGAGG
>JACQFO010000088.1 GCA_016200025.1 Nitrososphaerota archaeon | reverse complement strand
GCCTTCTTGGCTAAGAAGCTCGGCCGAAAAGAGGATTAACCCCGGATGGGCGGGCGTCCTGACTTTGGCAATAGACCCCGTCTGTGGGATGACCGTGGACGAGAAGTCAGCGAGGTTCAGGTCAGACTATTCCGGGAAGACCTACTTCTTCTGCTCGCAGGGATGCTACAAGAGCTTCACTGCCGAACCGGCGAAGTACGCGAAATAGCGCGCTCTCACTCTCCGAGATAGCGCAGGAGGACGTCCTCGTTGTTCTCCGCATGGAAGAAGACCGGGATGTTCTGGGTGGCCGTCGCCTTGAAGCTGGTCAGGAGCCAGTCCCCGTTCTGGAAGGCGAGCGTCCGTTCCATGAACGCGTCGTCGATCGCGAAGGTGTCCGAGATGAGCTGTCGGTCATAGGGTCTGGGCATTGTGGAAACGAAGTAGCTGTGCAGCTGCTGCAGCGCATTTGTGTTTAGGTGCGCGACCCGCTGAGTGCTGATCCAGCAGTTGAGGTGGTACTTCCTCCCATGCCTCAGGAGCCTCTCCAGCGCCCTGCTCGACTGCTCCGTCCCGTCTTCCTTCCTGAAGTTCTGGGGGATGAACTCCTGAGCCTCGTCGATTATGAAGAGGACCCTTGGCGAGAGCGTGAAACTGCGCTTGCGCTTCCTGAAGATTTCGTTGATCACGTTTGCAGTCTCGAGGCGCGCGTCCTCCGCCTCCGGCAGGTTGACCACGAAGACCCGCGGGGAGCCTTTGTCTGCGGAAAGGATATCGTCTGCCATCCTGCTCCAGGTATACCCTTCGGGCTCCGAGGACGACGCGGGGATCGCGTCGACGACGGTCCCCAGGCTGTCGAAGGTCTTCTTCAGCGAGCTGCGGTTGTCCAGGTCGGCAAGGAGCGGCTGGATCTTCGCGATTAGGTCCCTGGTCCTCGGGTCGAACCTGGTTTCGAGCTCTAGCCCGTTCTCCCTCAGGAACAGCTTGATGGTCTCGACGACCTGGGGCACCAGGATCTTCTGCTGGACCGCTCCGTACCTGTCGTTCAGGGTGTTGGAGAGGACCTCGATCAGCCCTTCGTAGGTGCTGAACCTGGCCACGTCCGCTTCGCCTGCGAGCCTGCTCTGGAGGAACTCCACCTTCCCGTCTCGGAAGAGGTGAGAAATCTTCTCCTGGAACGCCTTCTCCTTGCCCGCGAAGCTTTCAGGCGTCGCGTGGCGTTTGAAGTACTCCATCGGGAGGTCCTTGCTGTCGGCGAAGGAATCGGTGAAGAGCACCTTGCTGGGCAGCTCGTTGAGGACGTCGAGTATGTGGACGCCGTATTCCGCGGAGACGTCGAAGATGACGACCTTGAGGTCTGGTATGGCCCTCAGCGCCTTCCTGACGACGGTCGCAGTGAGGTTGCTCTTGCCAGAGCCCGTGAACGCAAAGACGCCTACCATGTAGTGGATGAGGCTCTCGAGGTTGACAGAGAATGGTATGGAGTCTTCCGCGAAGCTGAGCAGTTTGCCGAAGACGTAGTCGCCGTCCCCAGACTGGGGGCTGTAGCAGACCAGCTGTTGTATGGCGTCCTTGCTGAGTAGCTTGACCGGGCTTCCGGTCAGAGGAGCCTGGGCCCTCCTCTCGTAGGCGACCCCGTTCGCGTCGACCTTCATCACATGTCCTATGGGCGCTGCAACGATCTCGATCCAGGTGCTCTTCGACTCCTTCTCCCACTCCTTGTGTATCAGGTCCATGAACTCCCTCCTGATCGCGGCGGGCTGGGACCTGTCGAGGGTCAGCATCGAGTAATGCATGGGGTAGACGTCGGCGATTTCGTAGAGGGAATAGGTCCCGCTCCCTCCCAGGGTCTGAACGTTGGGGATCGCGAGGAGCTGGCCCATGGCGAGGCGCTTGATCACCTGGGGGGTGTAGATGCACTCGACCAAGGCGGTCCTGAAGGTTACTGTGGAACTCCCGTCCACTGTCTGCCTGGTCGATGATACGATCTGCCTCAGGCTCGCACGGAACTTGCCGCCCAGGTCGTCGAACGGGTCCACGCTACGACCTCCGCGTCCCTTCGATCTTGCTGCGGTAGTCCCTGAAGCGCCTGGAGAAGAGCACCTGCTGGTCTAGCTCGGACTTTGCTATCTCCAGTTCGACCGCGCTCATGTAGGCCTCTTTGGTCTCCGCGAGGACTGCCTTCGCCTTCTTGTCAGCGAGGAACAGAGGGTAGTTGTGCCCTAGGGCCTCGGGGATCACCTCCTTTCCCATCTCTGCGAGCAAGGCCATTGCGAGGTTCGTCATCCTCGAGCCTTTCCGGTAATGCAGGATCGGGTGGACCTCCTCGTCGACGCCCCCGTCTCTGTTCAGCAGGAGGACCTCATCCCAATGGTCGAACTGTGGATAGGCCGGGCGATCGAAGGTGAAGACGTGGCTCCTGACGTCCGGAGACGCCTCGCTCCTCCAGAGTTGGAAGTAGGCCTTGACATAGACCCGCTCCGGGTAGATCACGTTCCCATAGGCGCCGTTGACCCAGACCTCTCCGGCCTTTTGTTGCGGGCGCACCGGGGCCATCGTTCTGAACGCCGCGTCGATCTCGACTGTGTGCCAGGGGGTGGGCACATCGGCTGCGTTGACCACGCTGTTCGTCTGTAGGAGCATCTTGTCGCTGCTGAAGTTAGGCAGGGGGTTTGACGCCTTGAACAGCCCAGAGGCCTCCATGATCGGGACCGCGGCCTTCACCAGCTCGAAGGCGTTCGTGTCCTTGATGAGCCCGATGGGGAGGATCCCCTTGGCCCAGGCGAGTCTGGTGATGGCCTGGATGAATACGAGGACCAGATAGTCGCAGTCAGCTGCGGTTATCCAGACTTCGGCTCCGCCCTTCTGGAAGCTGAGGGGATGTTTCCCCTTCGGGTCAAAAACATGCTCGGCCACCGTCAACGCCGCCCACAGTACACGTCGCCAGAAGCCGTCCACCCCCGGCTTGAGGGCGAAGACGGCCCCCGAGCTGGCGAAGGCCCCGTATCCTTCGGCCATGTCCTGGAGGTCGTCTTGGAGCCTCCTCGCGCGGCCAGGGTTCGCGCCCGTCCTCTGGATGAGCTGCTCTGCGCTCAACTCTTCGCCTCCAAAAAGCTGGAGGACTGCAGCGAACTTCAACAACTGGCTCCGCGG
>JACQFO010000006.1 GCA_016200025.1 Nitrososphaerota archaeon | reverse complement strand
TGAATTGCGATTCTTGTAGTACTTGGCGAACCTCGTCTCCAGAGTCGAAGCAACGTACTCGATTTCACTTCGGGACATCGCTTCGACAAGATTCATTGGGTGTACCTAGGGCCGCACGGGGATAAGGGAAGCACCAGACTGGGCCTCTGTAACAGGAGACTCTCATGAAAGTAATGCCGGCAAATCCCTCCGGGCCCGCTTGAGACGAGCCTGATCTTGATGCGAAGTAATCCCGAAAAGAATAGGTCAGGAAGTAGGCAGCCCGGTCCTACTGCCTACGCCTCAGGACGATCATTAGAATCAGCACCAGAGCCGCAACAACAATAGGCAATAGAACATAATCCACGACACTCGACGTGCCGGAGACCTGGCTTGAGACGCCCTGCAACGCGTTGGTCAGAGCCGCAACTTGGCTCGAATTCGCAAGCGAGCCTATTCCAGTGTCGATGCTGCCAATCTCATTCTGGACTGTCGACTTCAGGTCGGAGATTGAGGCCGAGGTGGCGAGGGAGCCCACTGCCCCTCTAAGGTTGGTGAGAGCCCCTGAAAGTGCGGTGAAGTTTGTTGCCATGCTGGATGAAAGCCCTGAGACCTGCCCCTGTATGTCTCCAAAGTCAGCCGAGAGGACGTTCAGGACGGCCGTGAAGTTGCCGCTCATGTCGGAAGAGAGCAGATGAACGCGAGAGCTGAGTGAAGTAAGCTGGGAGCCAAGCGAGGTCAACTGCGAGCCGATTGCCGCCAGCCCGCTGGCGGAGGCAAGCTGACTGTTCACAGTGAACGAAGCCTGACCCCAGGTGACGTTTGCAAGTACGGTCGCCTTGATGGTAACGGTGTAAAGACCGTTTGGCGCGTTCGAGGGCACGTTGTAGGACCACCTGACCAGCTCGGGTGCGGTCACCGTTTTAGCCGGTAGCGCAACCGCTGTCCCGTTGGGGTAGTAGATATGTGACCCAGCAAAAGAAGCCTTGTTCCCCACGGCCGTTCCGTTGCTGAACTGGACCGTGGCCGTGATCTGAACCGTCTGGCCCGGGAAGACCGGCGAAGCTGCAGCCACCGAGATCTGGAGCTGCTTGGAATTTGACGCCCAGACCGGGGCAGGGAGAGAGGTCGTTGCAAGGAGCGCGACAACAAACATACTCATGACCACGGTTATTCCTCGACCCATACGTTGACTCACTTCCTCAAGGCATTGTTAGATAAGGGTTCGCAAGTCCCTACCCTTGCTCGCCTCGCCCCTTCCTTTTGATGGGGGCTGAGAATCCAGGAGGTCCCTCTTGGACGACGCCATTCGGAGAAGAACAAGGGCGAACAACCATCTTGGTCGACTGATGCCGAGACACATCTCTGACGAACTTGCTAAGAGATATTAACGAGCCGGGAACTTCAGAGAAATCCGATGAAATTTCTTTTCATCACGAACGAAAGTCTGTCGGCGGACCTCGCATGGCAGCTGACGAAGGAAGGGCACGATGTAAAGATGTACTGCAAGAGCCAGGTGGAGAAGGACGTTGGAGTCGGCTTCTTCGAAAAGACGGAGGAGTGGGAGCCGTTCAAGGATTGGGCAGACGTGATAGTCTTCGACGACATCGGCTTCGGGACGAAAGCTGAGCAGCTGAGGAGCGAGGGTAAGGCTGTGTTCGGGGGGTCGCCATACACCGACAAGCTAGAGCTGGACAGGGAGTTCGGCCAGTCCGAACTCAACCAGGTGGGAGTCGATGTCCTTCCGAGCTGGAACTTCACCTCCTTCGATGAGGCGATAGAGTTCGTGAAAGGCAATCCCGACAGGTACGTCCTAAAGCCGAGCGGGAAGGCGCAGAACGAGAAGGAGCTCCTGTTCATTGGTCAGGAAGTGGACGGGAAAGACGTCCTCCAGGTCCTAGAGCACTACAAGGTCAACTGGTCTAAGAAGATCAAAGAGTTCCAGATCCAGAAGTTCGCTGAGGGCGTCGAAATCGCGGTGGGCGCCTTCTTCAACGGGAAGGACTTCGTCATGCCCATCTGCGTGAACTTCGAGCACAAGCGCCTGTTCCCCTATGAACTCGGCCCCAGCACCGGAGAGATGGGCACCATGATTTACTACACCAGGAACAGCCCAGTCTTCGATAGGACCCTCCTGAAGATGAAGGAGAAACTTGCGGCCAGCAAGTATGTGGGCTACATCGACATCAACTGCATCGCCAACGGCAAAGGGATCTGGCCACTGGAATTCACCTCCAGGCTCGGCTACCCGACAATAAGCATCCAGATGGAGGGGATAACGAGCGATTGGGGTGCGTTCATGAGCGACCTTGCCTTGGGCAAAGAAGCGCAGCTCAAGACGAAAAAAGGGTATCAGGTCGGAGTCGTAGTTGCCGTCCCCCCCTGGCCCTTCGAGGACGAGAAGGCCTTCAGGAAATACTCCGAGGGCGCCACCATCCTCTTCAGACGCCAGAGCCTCGACGGCATCCACATCGGAGAGGTCAAGCTAGAGGAGGGCGACTGGCACATCGCCGGAAACTCTGGCTATGCGCTGGTGGTGACCGGGTCTGGAGCGACGATGTCGGATGCGGTCGAACGCGTATATCAGAACGTCAAGAACGTCATGATACCGAACATGTTCTACAGGACCGACATAGGCCAACGGTGGACCCACGACAGCGACATGCTGCTGAGCTGGGGATACATCTAGCCCTGCTTCTCCAGCCAGTCCTCGAGGTCGGCCATGACCGACCGAAGTCCGTCGTACCTCCTCCTTCGCAGGCTTTTCTCGAGGAAGTAGTTGATCTCCCAGCCCTCGACTACCCGTCCTGAAGTCGTCTCTAGCACCCGGGCGCGGCTCATCGGAAACGTCCCCTCCTTCAGGGTCTTCGCCACCGCGGCTGTGAGACTGCTTACTTTGCACCAGGCCATGCCGAACCATCCTTCCTCTCGGTCAGAGAACACAATGAGGTCATGACCCCAGACGCCCCCTCCGTCTCATGCATGGAGTACAGGTGTGGGCCTGTCTATATGAAAATTCGGGAGAAAGTCTTTTCAGGCGTTTGGAGGCGCGGTCGGAAGCATGGAAGGGGACTACAGGTCTTTCCAGTTGCCTGAATCACGGACGCACTACCCCCCATCCAGGGACTTCCATACGGAGCATGTGAAGATTGAGCTCGAGCTAGACTTCAAGACCAAACGGATCTCGGGCGTCTGCACGCTGACGATTCTGCCGTTGGGGAAGGAATTGAGCAGGATCCGGTTGGATGCATGCGCCATGGAGATCGGGAGGGTTAGCGTCGACGGCGTGCAGATTCCCTTCGAGTACGAAGGGGAAACTTTGGCAGTCCACCTCGCGACTGCCCTGAGGCGGCCCGGACGACGGGCACCCCGAGCGCGAGGTCCAGGCGTGGTCCCACAACCAGGCCGACTTCGCCCGATATTGGTTCCCGTGCTTCGACCACCCTAACGAGAAGTCGACCAGCGAAGTCGTCCTGAAGGTGCCGAAGGAGTTCAGGGTGATATCCAACGGCAGTCTGCTTTCGGTCAAGGAGGAGGGTCCGGCGGCCATCTATCACTGGAAGGAGGACCTGCCGCACTCGAGCTACCTCACCTCGTTCGTCGCGGGGAAGTTTGGGGAGATCACGGCCGAAGTCGACGGGGTGCACCTCGCATACTATTTTCCCGAGAGGATGAGGCCCGACGTCCTGCGGTACTTCGGAGAGACGCCCAGGATGATCGAGGTCTTCGGGTCGCTCACGGGTGTGAAGTACCCCTACTCGAAATACTCCCAGACCACTGTGGAGGACTTCATCTACGGGTGGATGGAGAACTTCAACGCTACGACCCTAGCCACGACCTACTACCCCGACGAGGCATCAGAGGAGGACTTCCAGACCTCCTACGCCGCCCCCCAGAC
>JACQFO010000092.1 GCA_016200025.1 Nitrososphaerota archaeon | reverse complement strand
CTGCTTGCATGCTTCCCTTCTTGGGCGCGGAGGCCAAAGGCGGCTGGGTCGAATTTCCTAGACGAATGCGAGAACCCGCGCGAAGCTCGTAATGTCATGACAATGCAAGGCGCCACGAAGGGTCGATGGGGCCTACCCGAATCCGATGGTAGTCCCGATCTGTATGCCGTTGGCTCCGACGAAGCCGGCCTTGGCCTCTATCGCGTAGTTGGCGGGCGACGTGGGGGTGAATCTGGGGCATGTCAGCAGGTCGTAGCAGGGCTGCGCCCCCGCGACTATGTACACGACCAGGCCCGTGTCCCCGGTCGTGTCGATCCAGATGATGTCCAGGCTTGTGTTGGTGTCGTACATGTAGAACTGGTAGTAACCCGGCGACGGCCAGGCGAAGAGCATCGTAGTGGTGTCCGTGACCTTCTTGTTCATCAGGCCCTCCTGTCTTTGGGCCTGGGTCGAGGCGGTGTAGGTGATCTGGAAGGTCTTGCCGCCTACGGTGAAGGTAGACGGGAGAGGTCCGGTCGCAGGACCGGGCACCGTGTAGTTGTAGGCGAGATAGGTGAGCAGGACTGCGACCGCCGCCAGCGCAAGGAAACTCTTCTTTCCGGGTTGGACCATTGGCAGCCTGGTTGTCTCGTGCCGCGCCGGTTTTTTAAGGGGGTGCCGAGTCGTGTCGGTGGGACGTTTGAGACCAGACAATCCTGACGGTGGCACGATGAGTGAAAGGGACGGGGACGTAATCAGGGCGATCGAGGAGGAGGGTCTGTCCGTCTTTACATTCGACGGCCTTAGGAGAATTACCGGCGCACATCCGGAGACGCTTTCGAGGGCCCTGGAGCGCCTTGAGGAGGACGGGATGATCGTCAGGTCCACGGACGGCTACAACACGACAGACAGGGCGAAGGGAGCCGTGGCGCTGAGACCGGCCTACAGTGCGGGGAGGAGGGTCCCGCTTCTCCACACTTTCCTGCCGAGCGAGGCGAGTGCGAGAGTGATCGTAGCCTCCTTGAAGGGCAGGTGGTTCGACAAGATGAGATGGGTGGGGATGGCTGAGACCGAGGAGGGGACAGTGATGAAATGGGTGACCGACGACGGAGGCGCCCTGATAGACGCAAAGTTCTCCGCGGGCGAGTTGGATGTCGAGGCGAGGATCAAGAAAGAATCCGACCTGGCGGGAGCCGTTAGGGCGGCGCACCAGCTGATGGCGAGGATTTCCAGACTATACGCGAGCCCGAGGCCCGGCACAAAGACGATGTTCATGCAGATAGGGTACTTCGGGCCCTACGCGATGTGACCGGGTCCAGGGCATACCCGCTCAACAAGTAGCACCCCTTCCATAGCACCGCCGGTGATTCTGAAATCATGACAAACCCAGAAGGGATGCAGCTGCTACAGTCTTTTTCGAACGCTGTGGCACAGCTTGCTGACGACGTTTCGCAGTCGGTTGTGAGCGTAAACGCAGGAAGGAGGAGCGGCACCGGCCTGGTCTGGAGCGGAGACGGCCACATTGTGACCGCGAGCCATGTCATCGGGAGGGCCCCGGCGCTTACCGTAACCCTCGGCGACGGCAGGGAGCTTGAAGCGAAGGTCGTGGGAAGGGACCAGTACACGGACGTGGCCCTTCTGAAGGTGGAGGCCGACGGGCTCCAGGCCTTGCAGAGAGGGAGCTCGAAGGACGTCAAGGTGGGCCAGTTCGTGATGGCGCTGGCAAAGGCCCAGGGAAGGAAGGCGTCCGCGACTTCGGGTATGGTGACCAGCCAGAGCAGGAGCATGAGGGGCTGGTGGGGAGTCGTCATAGAGGACGCGGTGGTCTCCGACGCGAAGCTCAACCCCGGATACTCCGGTGGGCCACTCGTCGACGCCTCGGGGAGGCTGCTCGGGATGAACGTGGCCTACTTCTCGGGAAGAGGCGTCGCGGTCTCCGTGGACTCGCTCAACGAGGTGGCGGAGAAGCTGTCGAAAGACGGCAGGGTGAAGAAGGGCTTCCTGGGCGTCGTCGTCGAGCCCATCGAGCTCCCGGAGGAGCTGGCAAAGTCGAGCGAGGTCGGCCAGGAAGAAGGACTCCTCGTCAGGGCCGTCGACGGCCAATCGCCTGCCAGGCAAGCTGGGGTCGCCATAGGGGACGTGATCCTCAGGCTCGGCGAAGCGCGGGCCACGGACGAATACGAACTGCACAGGGCTCTCTCAGGGGAGGTAGTGGGGAAGCAGGTGAGCCTCTGGGTGCTGAGGGGCGAGAAGCCCTTGGAGCTGAGGGTGACTCCGAAGGAGGCGGAGGCGTAGGTGCGCAGCCACGCGTTCTCCGCGGCCAGGGAGCCGCACTTTCCGCAGCCAGGGTCGCCCCGGGAACCACTGCCCCCGCTCCGCCCGCCCTACTGAAAGGGCTGGGTTGATTAGGCAGGGCTGAGGGCGAGCCACCCGTGAGCGGAGAAATCAAGGCAAAGACCCCGCATGGGGAGATGACCGTCGACCAGCTGGCCGAGATCCAGCCGGGCATGGCGACCATCATGAAGGAAGTCGGCGAAAGGTACGGGGCCTGCTACCATGCTGCAAAGGGAGGCAACTGGAAGCTCGCGTCCTACCACCTCAACATGGTGAGGGTCGCATTCAAGACGGCCAAGGTGACCAGGCCAAAGTTCCTCGACGACCTCAATGCCTTCGACAGCGAATACCTGCTGCCGGTCTTCAAGGCCATCCAGGCGCAGGATTGGAAGGCTTTCGAGGAGGCGTTCCACAAGGGCATGGAGGGCTCCGACGTATACCACGACAAGAGGGGATACCCCTACGTCAGGTTCGTTCTACCCAGCAAGGCGCCGGAGAACCTCTACCTAGGACCTCCGGAGAAGTTCAAGCGAGAGGCGGCCGAGCCTGCAGCCTAGCCTGCGAGCCTGTCTACCAACTTGATCATCTCGTCGTAGTGATGCCGGATTATCTCCGCTCCCTGCGAACCCATCATCCTTTCCGCGTTGGCCCTGCATTCCGATATGGCCGCGACGATCCCTTCTTTCGTGGGGTTGACGTAGCTGACACCGCACTGCGAGAAAACGTTCTCGACGAACGTCCTGACCTGCTGCCTTAGTTGCTCGTCGGTCACTGGTTGCCCGAGCACCTCGAAGAACTCCCTGTTGGCGCTCTCGAAGCACTGTAGGAGTTGATTCCTTACAAAGACCGGAGTCACAGCGGCGTCCTCGACTCTGGGCGCCTGGTAACGCTGAGTCATAACTTATGTTATACAACATACGTTATATAACCGTATCTCGCATCGAGCATCAATGGGCAACCGACCTGCAGACGTCGACCTCCTCGAGAGCTTCAGGGCCGAATTTAGGGGGAAGGCGCCTCGGCTTGAAGATGTCGGAGGCATCAAGGTGGTCATCAATCCTACTCCGCTGAGGGACATCACGGTCGACCTGCTCGACTGCGCGAGGGTCGAGTTTGGCCTCAGGCTTGGCGGGGAGGGCTTGGTGGTCTATGGAAAATTCGATTCGGAGATACCGGGTGGATCTGTCAAGACAAGGCCTGCGCTCTGGATAATGGAGGACGCGATCCTTTCAGGCAGGCTAGTCAGAGGGCAGCCTGTCTTCGAGACGACTTCGGGGAACTTCGGGCTCGCGCTCGGGGCGATGACAGGCCTGGGGCTCAAGGTCGTCGCGCTAGTTTCGAGGAAACTGCAGGAGGGCGTCCTGGAGCAGCTGGGGTCGAGCGGCGTGGAGCTTGTCAATTTGGACATCGACATCTGCCCTGCGCCCGGCGTGCAGGGAGACGTGAACCTCGCGATGGCGAAGGGGGTCGCAGCGAGCGTCGGGCAGCGGCTCGCCGAGCTGGGCTTCGAGACTGCGCCATTTGACAGTGTTCGCACTGAGGTGGAGGAGCTCCTGGCCAGGCAGGACGCGATCGGGCTGGCCAAGCTCCTGGCGAGGGCCTACGGCGGGTTCTGCCCCTCCCAGTACGACAACGAGCTCAATGTCGGGGTCCACGAATCTGTGACCTCGGTCGAGATTGACCAGCAGCTGAAGCAGCTCGGCACTTCTCTGGGAGACGTAGAGCTCGTCTGTGCGTTTGGGACTGGGGGGACCGCGGCTGGCATTTCGAGGTACGTGGCGAGGACCTATGGGAAGAAAGCGGTCAGAGTCGTCTTCCCTCTTGCGGGCCAGGACGTGGCAGGGATACGGACTAGGGAGAGGGCGGTCGGGTTGAAGTTCTATGAGCCGCAGTCGTACCTGGGCCAGCACGAGGCTGACTTCGAGGAGGCACGCAGGGTCATAGGCTTCTTCAACAGGAAGGGATACGATGTCGGGGAGAGCGGGGCCCTGGCGCTCTACTCGTGCATTCAGATAATCAATTACGGAGCGGCGAAGAAGATGGTCGTAGTCATCGCGGACGGGGCCTCAAAGTATCTGCAGGCTGCTGCGCCTGAGAGGAGGAAGCGTGACGAGGTGACGCTGCAGGAAGCTGCGTCCGCCATCGGCGAGTATGGAAGCGTGGTCTGGACCCACAACATGTTCGTGCCGAAGGAGGAGGGCCTCATGCTGATAGCTGCGGCGCTCGGGTGCGAAAGGGGGGCTATCAAAGTTGCGAAGACCAAGGATGTGCAGGAAGTACTCAACGGGAGGGCGTCTCCGGCAGGCCTCGAGTAATTGTCCTCCTCTGATGGGCGGCCGCTCCTGCTCGTCTGCATGGCTGGGAACACTTCGCTGTTGCTCTCCAGGGTGCTCTCAAAACAGGGGATAGAGGCGCAGAGCCTCGTCGGCGGAATCACCGGGATTCCCGCGTCAAGGAGCAAACAGCCTTTCGAGCTGGTCCAAGTCTCACGCGGTTAGCACACCAGGTCAGACCGGAAGGCCGGATGGGCCTGCAGGGGCGCTACGCCTTTCCGCTGAAGTATCTGCTCATCTTGGCGACTGCTTCTTCGAGGGTCGAGTCCTTCTTCGAGTAGCTGAACCTCACCTGGCGCCGGCCCTTCCTGCCGTCGGAATAGAAGCTCGAGCCTGGAACGACGGCGACGCCGCAGTCGATGGTCATGGAGGTGGCGAACTTCGTGTCGTCGGAGCGGCTGAGCCTCCCAAAGTCCGCGAGGATGTAGTAGGCGCCCTCGGGCTCGAAGAACTCGAAGCCGATGTCGCCGAGGCCCTCGACCATGAAGTCTCTCTTCTTCTGGTAGGACTTGGCCAGGTTGGAGTAGAAGGACTTTGGCAGCCTGAGAGCGAAGGCGGATGCCTCCTGCATGGGGGCGGGCGCGCAGACGGTCATGTAGTCGTGGACCTTCCTTATGGCGTTAGTGAGGGTCTGTTGAGCGATGGTGTACCCGACCATCCAGCCCGTCGCTGTGTAGGTCTTCGATATCCCCGAGATGGTGACCGTCCTGTCCGCCATGGAGCCGAGGGTCGCGAGGCTGACGTGCTCCCTGCCGTCGTAGAGGATGTGCTCGTAGATCTCGTCGGTGACTGCCACGGCTTCGTAGTCCTCGCAGAGGTCGGCGACGACCTGCAGCTCGTCTCTGGTCAGGACCTTCCCGCTGGGGTTGTGGGGGGTGTTGACGATCACAAGCTTCGTCCTGCGATTGAACGCTGCCTTCAGGGCCTCTTCGTCGAGGCCGAACTCGGGGCCGAGGGGGACGGGCTTGGGGGTCGCCCCGGCCAGGATGGTCGAGGGGATGTAGTTCTCGTAGGCAGGCTCGAACATGATCACTTCGTCCCCGGCGTCGGCGAGCGCCATCACTGTCGCCATCATGGCCTCGGTCGAGCCGCAGGTCACGGTGACGTTCTTGTCGGGGTCGCTGTGTATCCCGTTGAACCACTCAGCCTTCTCGGAGATGGCGCGCCTTAGGTTCGGGGAACCCCAGGTCACGGCGTACTGGTTGTAGTCCTGCTCGATCGCCTTGACGGCCGCCGCCTTGATCTTGGCAGGCGCTGCGAAGTCCGGGAAGCCCTGGGCGAGGTTGAGCGCCCCGTGGCGGTCCGCCAACCTGGTCATCTCCCTGATGACAGACTCAGAGAGGGATGTCGTCTTGGGCGAGACGAGTGGCCTGGAGTGCTTTGCCTTCAACTGCCTGACCGCCGCACGGCTAGCCTTATCTTGGTTTCTGAGGCGGCCCGGATTACCTTCTCCTCGTCATACCTGTGGGGGTCGAGCTCGAGGCAGACAAGGGCGTCGGTCGGGGCGAGCCTGTCGAGGAGCTTGTCAAGAGGCGCGTTTCCCTCGCCTGGTATCAGGTGGTCGTCTGATGCCCCGGTGTTGTCGTTGAGGTGGATTTCGGCCAGTTTGGGCCCGACCCTTTCGCTGAGGGCGAGGGGGTCGAGATTGTTTACATGGGCGTGGCCCGTGTCGAGGGTGAAGCGGGTCCCCTCGACATTGGCAAGGAGGAGGTCAATGGACTCCTCGGTGCTGGCGAGGGGGAAGTGGTACCTGGACTTGCTCTTGGTCTGGTTCTCTATGTTGATGG
>JACQFO010000090.1 GCA_016200025.1 Nitrososphaerota archaeon | reverse complement strand
CTTGTTCCTCTGGAGGACCTTCTTGGCGTGGAGGAAGTAGGCGTCGGTGGTCTCGGCGTTGCGGATCTCCTTCTCATTGGCGAGCCAGAAGAGCCTGTCCTCGAGGTCGGGCGTGGGCATCTTGAGTGGGCCTTCCCTGTCTCTCTTGGAAAAGGGTTTCCCCGATTCCGGGCGCGGTGGGTCCCGTAAGAGGTTAGAACGGTTTGAAGAACATCAGCCAGGCGATTATCAGGAGGCCCGCCACCCCGATGACTGAGAGCTGCGTGGAGCGGGGAGAGTCGAGGAGCTTGTCGAGGGCCTCGGCGTCCACCACGGCCAGAGGCTGATGCTTCTTCCTGTTCTCGGAGTATGCCAGGCCGACGGCCCTGCGCAGGAGGTTGAAGTCGTGGGTCCCGAGCCGGTACATCAGACCCATCATGACGAAGGCGACAATTATCGCAGTCCAAATCCAGAATCTCCCCCAGAAGCCGCCGAGGAAGCCCAGGGTGATTCCAGTTGCAAGCACAGACAGGACGAAGACGTAGGATAGTTTCACTGAGGTGCTAGAGAGCTCGAGGAGGGCCCTGATTCTGTCCGGCTCCCTGGTCTTTCTTATGCTGAAGACCGCGAGCGAGGAGCCGCCGTGGGCTATCAGGAAGCCGAAGATGCTTACGATGTGCGCCCAGACTATCCATTCGTAGTAGGCTATGGACCTTCACCTTGTTTCTCGGTAACTTGCATCGCAAAGGTGTCCTTACCTCTCGATTTAAGCGCTGGGAGGTCGTCGAAGGCTGGGCCCGTCTTCGTTGTTAAATACGGCTGTCCTCGGAACCGATTCGAGGGCCGGTAGTTCAGCGGTACGAACGCCCGCCTCGCACGCGGGAGAACCCCACGAGGGTCCCAAGGTCGGGGGTTCAATTCCCCCCCGGTCCATCTTGTCAGACTTCAGAGGACAGACCGATGAAATGCGCACCGCGTCAGTACTTGGCGTCTCTGAGTTCGCCGAAGATGAGGTACAACAGAGAAGTGGCGACCGCGATGGTGATCCCTGATCCGATGAAGACTGTGCCGATTGAAGTCAGGGCCGCAGTCGAACCTGCCAGGACAGCGGCTATCGGTTGAGACGCTGCCAGGAGCGACCGCAGCACAGTCGTTGCCCTCCCCAGGAGCTCGCCAGGTATCTTCGTCTGGACCAGTGTCGAAATGGGGATGTTCACACAGGCTATCAATGCCCCCAGCACGAAGAAGAGGCCCAGGGCAACGGGAATGCTGGTGACGAAGACCGCCAGCCCAAGGAGAAGGCCGAAGAGGATCACGCCGAAGAATAGGAGTTTGCCCACGTACTCCCTGAAGTTTACTTTTCCGACGATGATCGAGCCCACTATCGTCCCCAGCAGGAAGGTCGAAAGGATGAAGCCGAAGGTCGTCACACTCCCCGAAAGACTGACCACTGCGTACGGGAGCAGCAGCGCGAATATGGCCCCGCCGAAGCCGTTGACCACGAGGCCGAAGACGATGAGTTGGAGGAAGAGCCGGTCTCGTCGCACATAGGAGAGGCCTTCCCGGAAATTTTTCCTGAAGCTGGTCCCAGTCGTCGGAGGCGCCGGCCCGACGGGTTCCTGGGCCTTCACCTGGCCGTAGGACTTCAGCACCAGCATCAGTAGCGCAGCTGCGAAGAAGAAGGTGAGGCTGTCGTAGGTGATTGGGACTGCCACCCCGAGAGCCGCGACTGCGACTCCGCCTACGCTGTAGCTCACGAGTTGGTTGGTCGAGGTGCTCAGGGTGAAGAGGCCGTTGGCGGCTCCGAGGTTCTCCCTGCTGACTATGCTCGGGATGATCGCGCCGTTCGCGGCGAGGTAGAACTGGGCCGCTGTGTAGAGCAGGAGGACGAGGAGTATCAGAAACGAGAAACTCAGGGCCTGGAGGACGTACAGCGCCGAGACGACCGCCGTCACCACGCCTTGGATGACGTTGCTGGCGACCATGAGGTCCCTACGGTTCAGCCTGTCGGCATAGACCCCGGCTATCGGGCCGGCGAGGACGCCTGGGACGAGGACCGCTGCCTGGGTGAGCGCTGTGAGGGCGGTGGAGCCTGTCGTGGCGTAGACGAGGGCGAGCAGGGCCACGTCGAAGATTGCGTCTCCCGATTGGGAGATCACCTGGGCGGCCCACAGTGAAGAGAATGACCGGTTGCTGAACAGGGAGCGGTAGCTCGGCTTCTGGCCCGAGGATTCCTGCAACGCCTCGGGATGGTCGTGATGTCTAGATAAGAGGGGCGGAGCCGTCCCGGCTCTGCGAGCTAGCTTGCGACAATCTGCTGTTCAGTCTCGAGGCCCAGCTGCTTGCCGAGCTCGGCCCTCAGGCCCTTGTACCTGTTGCGGACCGTCACTTCCGTGACGCCCGCGGCTTCGGCAATCTGCTTCTGCGTCTTGACCTCGCCCTCGATCACCCCTGCGAGGTAGAGGGCGCTGGCGGCCAGGCCCATGGGTGCCTTCCCCGCGGAAATCTCCTTCTCCTCCGTAATCCTTACGATCTCGATGGCCTTGCGGGCGACGCGCTCGGAGAGGCCGACCCGGGAGGCGATGCGGTTGACGCTCTTTGCTGCGTCTGCGACTGGCATGGTGAGGTCCATTTCCCTGAGCAAGATGCGGTAGTCCCTGGCGACTGACTTTTTGTCGAGGTTGTTGACTGCGGCGATGTCCTTCAGGGTCCTGGGGGTCTCGGTGTCGCGGAAGGCTGCGTAGAGCGAGGCCGCTGAAATGCCGATTATGGAGCGTCCCCTGAGGAGGCCCCTGTCGAGGGCTTTTCTGTAGATGTAGGCTGCGCGCTCCTTGACTGCCTGAGAAACGCCAAGCTTGTCGCTCATCTTGTCGAGCTCCCTGAGGGCGATGCTGAGGTTTCTTTCGTGCGAGCCGAAGGCCGGGGACCTGTTGTCCCACTTCCTGAGCCTGTCGATGGCACTTCGCATTGGTGATCCTAGGGCCCTGCCTGAAGCGTCACGGTTGGACCTGCCGATCATGGTCGAGAGGCCCATGTCCCTGTAGGTGATCGAAGTCGGTGCGCCCGTCCTCGCCCTGTCCTGGCCCTTCTCGTCGCCGAAGGACCTCCATTCAGGGCCTTGGTCGATGGCCCGCTCGCTGACCACGAAGCCGCAGTTGCTGCAGGACAGCTCGCCGGTGTTTGCGTCCTCAACCAGGAGCCTCTTGCCGCACTGGGGGCACTTGTCCGAAACTTGAAGGGCAGACGTTCTAGGATGGCTCATTTCTATTCAGCTATACAACCAAACGTAGTTATCCACTTATAAATGTAGTAGTATTTTGGGACTAACTAGGTCTAGACGACTTGAGCATTCTCAGTCAAATCCCAAGGAGAGAAATCGATAGTACTTTGACATGGAGAATATTTCAATGTAGCCTAACGGCCTACGATACCACGGTCCCCATTAGGAGGGATGATAGAATATCCCTCCGAAGCAAGGGTCCTTAGCGCGTTTTCAACTCTTTTCTCGCCAGTTTCCGGCATGGGGGGCGCTCCCACCAACATTACAGCCTTCTTTCCACAATTCTCTTCCTCACACACCAAACTTTCATCGTCTGGCAACATCGCCCAGGCGACCTCATGACTTGCGGCGACGCTTCGAAGAGTAGTCAGTAAGTGGTCTTTGCAGACGTACCCTTGCAATTTTGACCACAAATCTCAAGGGTCCCAGACTATATAACTGAATCCGAAATCCCGAACCGTTCGACCGAAGGCGGGTGTGAATCCGAATCTGCCATTTGCATTCTGGAAGAAGACGTAGATAACATCGTCGATTTTGCCTGATTCCCGTAGTTCGATATATTTCGATAATTGAAGTTCGGCGTTCCATTGGAAGCCATTTCCACCGACTTTCGACTCGACGGCAACTTTGCCTACTAGCAGATCAGGTATACTCGTTTTGCCCCAGTTTGTCGTCATTTTCTCTTGGGCCTTTCCTCCCACTATTGTTTGAAGGAAGTCAACCCCTCTTTTCCCGTTCTGCGTGGTGCTCCCTAAATCGATTGATGGATCCCATTCCGGGTTGTCGTTTCGCAAAGCATTAGAAAGTTGGTCGAATACGTTTCGTTCGGCGATTACGTCCTCTTCATTCCTAGCGATAACCCCCACGATGAGGGGGATGTCCCCCCAGCCGTCTGTGACAATTCCGACGAACAAGAACAGTTCGGCTTGGTGTATGAGTTCATCGACTTGATGATTTGGATTGCGTGGCCAGATTAGATGCCCGGTGGAATCGATGTTGGATGTTGGAAAGAACCCAATGCTATGGGTTGCAGTCTAGATTCTGGTTTGTTGTCCTCGCGCTGACCCTCTTGGGCGCTTCAGTTTGGTTCGCCAAGCTTATCGTATGACAGTCTGGAGGCCCATGTAGTCAATGTTCGACGTGGCTCCCTTGTTGTTCGGCGCGGCCGTCGTGGGGGTCTTCCACATGTCGGCCCCCGACCACTGGGTCACCCTCGTGATTCTTGGAAGGGCCTCGGGATGGAGCCGGGCCAAGCTCCTCTATGTGGGCCTGGCAACTGCCTCCGGGCATGTCTTGCTCTCTGTCGTTCTAGGCATCGGGATAGTCCTCTTCGGGCTTGTCATCTCAAGCGCCGCAGCCAGCTACCTCGCAGAGGGCACGGGCATCGTAATGATAGTGATCGGCTTGGGATATGCGTCAGTGCAGCTTCGCACAACAGCGGAGGTTGACTACGAAGGTCAAGCAAGGACACAAGCGGAGAAGATGAAGGGCTCGACAGGGAAGGGCATCCGCTACTTCGCTGTTCTGGGGGCCGCGCTCTCTCCCGACCTCAGCATACTCCCGATATTTCTGGTCGCGGTACCCATCGGCCTAGACTTGGCTTTGGAGGTCTCGGCCGTCTTCGCGGTGTCCTCGGTCTTAGCGCTTTCCATGTTCGTGCTGTTGGGCTGGGCCGGTCTGTCGAAGGTCTTCCAGAGGATCCCTCCAAAGTACAATGACGCCCTTGTGGGCCTGACCATAGCCACGGTGGGAGTCTACGTGCTGGTCGCTGGCTAAGGGATCGAGGGGCAGGTCATCCGTTGGCTGCCTTCCGTGCGAGCTGCGTCCCGCAGACAGGGCAGACAGTGAGCTTGGGGTTGGTGTAGTCCCTTCCGCAGCCCCTGCAGTGGATCTTCCAGGTGATGTTCTTCCATT
>JACQFO010000093.1 GCA_016200025.1 Nitrososphaerota archaeon | reverse complement strand
CTTGCGACAATTAGCGCAGTCGTCGTCTTTCCCGACCCTGGGGGCCCCGCGAAGAGGAGGTGGGGGAGCTCCTGCTTCCTCTTGAGGAGGAGGCCGAGCCTCTCCTTGACTCCCGCCTGGTCGGCTACGTCCTCGAGCCTAAGAGGTCTGTATTTTTCGACCCACATCAGATCTTCAATCGGCAACGAGCGACGTCACCATCCGAGGAAAACTCGACCCTCCAGCGTATTTATCCCTTCGAGCGAAAAGGCCTACAGAAGCGCCCGGGGTCTACGAAACTGCGGGCTCAGGTGAGCTTTAGGCCGAGGTAGAGCTTTGCAAGTTCCTTGTGTGCGAGGAGGTCCTTGGGAGGGCCCTCGAAGGCTTTCTTCCCGCTGACCAGCAGGTAGGCCTTGTCGCCCATCTCAAGGGCCTTCCGAGCGTTTTGTTCTACCAGGAGGACGGCGAGCCCCTTCTCTTTTGCTAGCGACGAGATGATCCCGAGGGCCTCGGTGGCGAGCTTGGGCGAGAGGTTCGCGGTCGGCTCGTCTAGCATGACGATCTTGGGTTTGCGCATGAGGGCCATTATGAGGGCGACCATCTGTCTCTCTCCGCCGCTCAGGTCCTGCACTTTGTTTCCCATGTAGTCCCTCACCTGAGGGAAGAGCTGGAGCCCCGACTCTAGCCTCTCCCCGTATTCTTCCTTGTGGATGGTGAAGGCGGCCATCTTCACGTTCTCTGCCACTGTCAGCTGGGTGAAGACGCTCTCCGTCTGAGGGAGATATGCGACCCCCCTTCTGGCGATTTCATGAGGAGGGAGGCTCGTCAGAGAGGCTCCGTCGAGGGTGATCTTCCCCGAATAGAGCTTGGTCAGACCTGCAATTGTCTTCAGAAGGGTGCTCTTGCCGGAGCCGTTGGGGCCTACCATTGTCGTGACTTCCCCGGACGCGGCCTCCATGGAGACCCCTTCGAGGACTTGGAGCTTCCCGTAGCCGGCGGACACGTTGTCTACTTTGAGCATTCAGGCACCCAGGTAGGATTCGATCACCTTGGGGTTGACCATGACGTCCTCAGGAGGCCCGCTGGCGATGGGCTTGCCGTAGGCGAGGGCTTCGACCTGGTCGGCATACTCCAGGGCGACGTCGAGCCTGTGCTCGACTATCAGGAAGGTAACTCCCAATTCGTCTCTAAGTTTGATGAGCCTTGCGAATATCTCGTGCGCCAGGGTCGGGTTGACTCCCGAAACTGGTTCGTCTAGCAGGAGCATTGTGGGGTTGCTCATAAGCGCCCTCCCAATTTCGAGAAGCTTCATCTGCCCGCCGCTGAGGGTTGCGGTCGGCTTGTCCCAGAGCCTGGCGAGGCCGAGTATTTCGAGGATTTTCGAAGCTTCGTGGATGTACTTGGATTCGGCATCGATCCAAGTCTGCCGGATGAGCGACCTTAGGAACGACTCCCCGGGGTGGTTCCTGGAGGATACCAGGAGGTTCTCGAGAATCGTGAGCTCCAGGAAGAGGGAAGGTATCTGGAAGGTCCTGGTCAGACCAACCCGGAAGATCTCGTGAGGAGCCCACCCCGTGATGTTCTTGCCCCTGAACCACACTTCGCCGGAGTTGGGCTTGTAGTAGCCGTCGATCACATTGATGAGCGTCGTCTTTCCAGATCCGTTGGGCCCGATTAGAACCGTCAGGCTCTTCTCTTCAACGTCTAGGGAGATGTCATCAAGCGCCTTCAGGGCTCCGAAGCTCCTCGTGACGCCCTTCACGCTCAAGATTTTGGTCATTCAATCCACGAGGAAAAAAGAGAGAGGTGGGACTATGGCTTGCTTATCCAGGTTACCTGGCCCGTGTTGACGTTCCAGCTACCGGCTTGGACCCAGACGTAGGGTGCCGTTCCTATGGCACCTGCAGGTGGGTCGTTTGTCTGGATTACGCTCCAGATCTGGTAGCCGCTCAACGGAATCAGGTCGCCCGAGGGACCAAGTATGGTCCACCCGCTGACCCCGAAGTAGTTGTCTGCTATTCCGGGCAACAGCGTCTGGATCTTGGTTCCATCGTTGGCGTTGGCAGCAAGGGTGGACAGTGCGGCAATCCAAGTGCTGTCATAGGTCGCCAACGTATAGGCGACGTTCGACGCAGGGACGCCGTAGGTGGTCTGGTATCGGGTTAGGAAGTCAGACGTCTTTGTGTTTTGCGCCCCTCCGGTGAAGCCTGGGGAGGCAGCAATGGTCGCTGGTAGTCTGATCTTGGCCATGTATGGACCTACCGTCGAGTTGGTGAGCAGCGTGTCCTGGGCCTGGCCGTCATCGCCGAACCAGGGCAGCGGCGTGTTGAGAAGTGCCGAGTATGAGGCACTGTCGTTTGCCTGTGCTAGGATATGACCGAGCTCCTCGAAACTGACCGTGTATATGGCAACGTGGTCCGCGCCATATGTAGCCACGGCTGTGTTCCAGTCGTCGAGCATGGTGCTCAACGTTGGGGTGAAGTCAACCGTGTCCTTGGGGTAGGTTATCTTGTCGACGACGTGGCCGCCCGCTGCTTCGAAATCAAAGGCGGTCGCGTTCGCGAGGCCGGAGGCGTAGGTGCCGAGATGGTAGAGTACAATGACCGCTTGGACACTGTAGTTCAGCATCATGGCAACGTCTGCCTGGGCTTGGTATGTGTCTGCTGGAACGAGTCTGAAGAGATAGTCGTCGGGGAGCGACAGCGACGCCGCTGTCGAGGATGGACTGATCAGGACCATGTGATTGGAGTTGGCGTACGACAGGTCAGCGACGACGGCGTCACTGAAGGTCGGCCCAACCGCAACCTGCACACCGGCTGCGTGCAAGGCCTGGAGGTTCTGGAGAGATTTGTTCGGGTCGCCGTTGTCATCGGTCACGGTGGCAGCGAAGTGCACGTCGCAACCTCCGTTGCTTGTGAGCCAATCGTTGATGTCTGCGACCGCGAGGTTCATGGCGTTCTTGCCAGAAATTCCTTGGGCCGAAAGCCCGTCTGTGAGGTCGAAGAGCCCGCCGATTGTAACGGTCTGCCCGTTACAGAGCCCGACAGACCCTGCGGCCGTGGTGGTTTTTGTGGTGGTGGTTGTCGAGCCGCCTCCCACGGTCTTGGTCGAGACCAAGCCAAGGGAAGGAGCGGTTCCGAAAACGATACCTGCACCTATTAAGAGTCCCACGATGAGTACTCCTATAGTTGCGCTAGAGGAAACACCTCTTTTTTTCATCATGCGTAAGCGTCGAAGCGAGATGGAATCTATTTAAGACTTGACGTGGAGTCAAAGGGGTCTCCCCGGCATTTGACCGACCCCATCCTGCTTTCCGCCTCAATCTACGCTTCGATTCTGGGGCTGATGGCCATGGGGCTCACGCTGACCTACCTCACGACGAAAGTGCCCAACTTCGCATACGGATCTTTCGTAGCAGAGGGCATCTACCTGAGCTTCGCGATCTCCAAGGTCTATCACCTGAACGCCTACTACTCGATCCCCTTCTGCTTCGTCGT
>JACQFO010000085.1 GCA_016200025.1 Nitrososphaerota archaeon | reverse complement strand
GAACACCCCATCCGGAGAAATCTTCCTCGCTAGATCGCGAATGTCCGCCCCGTAGGCCCTGACGAGGCTCTCCGGCTGATCTTCGGACAGAGCCTTCTCCATCAGGCCCCTGAACATGATGTAGTTATTGGGTATCCTGGTCTTCTCCGCGAGCTCCAGGACAACGTCTGAGCAGCAGTGGACGTAGACCTTCACCATTCCCTCCAGGTACAGCGGAGTCCCCGTCACGCTCAGGAGGGCGACATGGACAAGGTCCGGCCTTCCTCGCTTCTCCGAGTCCTTCAGCCTGGTCATCGCCGATTGATGGAAGCTTCTGTCGAGGACGATCTTCGACGCATCCGCCTCCCTTCTCCTCGAATCGTTGACGACCTCAGGGCTCCCTCGAATCTCCTTCGGGACGAGCTCCAGGGCCGACTCGGCGAGCACGAAGTTCAGCTTCAAGCAGGACGAACCCCACGAGTATGGTTATTTGCTTTCACGCGGGCCTCATGCCCACGAAGCCCAGCCACAAAGCCAAGGAAGGCGCCGCAGAGATCGTGAAGCTCCTGACAGAGTCGGCAGTCAAACTCTCCAGCACCCAGCCAGAGCTCGCGAAGGAGCAGGCCTCGCTGGCCAGGAAGCTGAGGCTCAGGTTCAACGTCCGCCTCGACCCCTCCCTGAAGAGGTTCACCTGCCGCGGCTGCAAGGGCCTCCTTGTCCCCGGCGTGAACGCCCGCGTCCGCCTCGGCCACGGAACCCCCACGACCCTGAGGATAACCTGCGCCGATTGCGGGCACGTGAATCGAAAAATTCTGAGTATGCCTTAAATACGCAGGGAGGCGGTCGAGTCTCCGTTTCGTGAGACATAATGGTAAACGCCCACGACGTCCCGTCCGGCAAGCTGATCGGAGCCCTAGCGGAGCAGATGAAGGCCCTGCCGGTGATGAAGGAGCCCGAGTGGGCCCAGTGGGTCAAGACAGGCTCGCACGCTGAGCGCCCCCCGACCAATTCCGACTGGTGGTTCACCAGGGCGGCTTCGCTGATGCGCAAACTCTACCTCCATGGCCCCGTGGGCCTCACCGACCTCGAGAGCGCCTACGGCGGCACGAAAGCCCTGCACTACTATCCCAAGCATCACAGGGACGCAGGCGGCTCCTCGATCAGGAGGCTCCTCAAACAGCTCGAGCAGGCCGAGCTCGTTGCCAAGACCCCCAAGGGGCGGGTCCTCTCGCCAAAGGGCGTGGCCATGCTCGACAAGACGAGCAGGCAGCTCTTCACCACCATGGTCGAGGGAAACAAGCCCCTCGCGAGGTACGGCTGACCGTGTCGGAACCCGCCCAGCGGCAGCCCGACAAGGAAGGCGCCGAGAAGAAGGCCATGAGGGAGGCAGTCCTCAGGATGGCCCTCACCTCCGAGGCTAGGCAGCGGCTCGCGAACGTCAAGATGGTCCGACCCGACCTGTCTTCGTCCATCGAGGAGTACGTCATCCAGCTCGCCTCCTCCGGGAGGCTCAAGAAGGCGCTCGACGACGAGCAGGTCAAGCAGATGCTCGCGTCCCTCCAGGAGAAGAAGAGGGAAATCAAGATCCGGAGGGTCTAGCTTTGGCAAGGAACAAGGACACTTCAAAGAAGAACAGGCTCGTGAAGGCCGGCAAGACGTCGAGGTCAGTCCCCACCTGGGTCATCCAGAGGACGAACCGGGGCGTCAGGTCGAACCCCAAGCAGCGCAGGTGGAGGCAGCGAAAGCTGAAACTAAAGTGATAGATGATGTCTGAGCAAAAATCGGAACCCCTCACCAGGACCTACACGGTCCCCCTCGGCGTCGTCTTCGAGACGCAACCCAAACTCAGGGCAAAGAAGGCCATCACCATCATCAGGGAGTTTACCACCCGCCACATGAAGGCTGACCACGTGAGCGTCGACGTCAAGGTCAACGAGCTGATCTGGTCCCAGGGCATCAAGCACCCGCCGCGACGGATCAAGCTGGAGATGGAGCGGGACGAAGACGGCCTCGTGACCGTCCGCCTCCCCCCTGAGCCAGAACAAGTGTAGCCGATGGGCCTTCACCTGTTGGACATCTACCGAAGCCCCAACATAGGCGTCTTCCTGAGGGCCAACGACAAGTTCCTCCTGGTGCCCAAGGGCATGGCGAAGACGAAGTCGGACAAGTTCTCCGCCCTCCTCGGCGTCTCCCCGGTCCCCACCTCCATCGGCGAGTCGCGCCTCCTCGGCCCCCTCGTCGCCATGAACGGGCACGGCATCCTCGTCTCCAGGCTCGCAGAGTCGACTGAGATCGCCGAAATCCAGGCCGCGACCGGCATGAACGTCTCCAGGCTTGAATCGAAGTTTACTTCAGTGGGCAACCTCGTCGCGGCCAACGACAAGTGCGCCCTCGTCTCCCCCGTCCTCGACTCGAAGGCAGTCTCGCAGGTCAAGGACGTCCTCGGGACCGAGGTCGAGCGGACCCCCATCGCTGAGTACTATCAGGTCGGCTCGCTCGTCGTCGCGACCAACGGCGGAGCCGCAGTCTATCCAGGCCTCGACGAAGGAGAGGTGGGAAGGCTCGGCAACCTCCTCGGGGTCGACGCCTACCCCACGTCCGTCAACCGGGGTGTCCCCTACG